>JAESUL010000333.1 GCA_016763115.1 Phycisphaerales bacterium
CCGAGGGACAGGGCCTCGAGGCTCCCACCAGCGTTAGCAGCCGAAGCGAGTCCGAGGACAGCGAGAAGTGTTGCAGCAGTTTTCATTTGTAATCTCTCTTTCGTTAGTATACCTGACAATCAGAAGAAACAGCCTACTGATTCGTCACCGCGAGGATACCCTCGGTTCGTAGGTCGTTTCAAGGCAATTGGTTCTGAATTTGAAAAATAATCCAAATTGCCTTGCCATTTGCCGAATCCATGATTGAAAGACCCATAATTAGCATGAACCTGGGCGTTTCAATGCCCATCGCCCAAACAAATACCAAGGCTTATCCACATCCTCGCCGACAAAGCTCTCTCTCCAAAAAAGAGCACGGCACCCGCGAAGGGTGCCGTGCGTTGATTCTTGCGAATCGGTACTCCGAAATCGGAGTGCTCATTCAAGCCGAGGCTTGATTATGCACGACGACGACGGGTCACGACGAGACCGCCGAGACCGAGGAGTGCTGCCGAAGCAGGTGAAGGAATCCCGTTGACCGAGAGGGTGTAAGTGTTGGTTGCGCCCAACCAGCCATCGACCATGATCCAGTACTTGCCAGCAGCGAGCCCGAGCACTTCAACCACTTCCTGGTTGGTGATACCTTCGGACGAACCGAGCAGATCGGTTGCGCCATCGTCGCCCCAGACATAGAGGTCGATGTCGCCGTTGTCGGTGATGAAGTCGAGGGTCGCGACGAGGTCGCCACCGGCCCAGTTGAGCGAGTAAACATCGTCGCCACCGGTCCATGTGCCACCGAGGACGAAGCCGTCGGTACCTTCGAGGTTATCCATTGCGCCTGTGGTGTCGCCCGTAATGGACTGGCCACCAACGAGGGTACCGAGGGACAGGGCCTCGAGGCTCCCACCAGCGTTAGCAGCCGAAGCGAGTCCGAGGACAGCGAGAAGTGTTGCAGCAGTTTTCATTTGTAATCTCCCATTTTTCCGAGAATTTTGTCGACGGATGAAACAGCCACCCAGTCGATCTGACTGGAAAGTACATCGCTTCTATCTCATTGCCAATCAATTGGTTAGATTGATTTCTGTTTTTTGATCCACAACACCAAACCCAAGCCTGCAAACGCCCGATAACCGCACACAAATCGTTGATTTGCCCTCAAAACGCCGGTTCAATCTTGATTTTCATTTGCCAACCAAAAACGAAGTTTTTCTTTGATCTCACCCATACAAACCACGGAACAATCACGACCGATCTATCCAACTCTGTTTTCTGTCGCCCGTGGATCGGATTTTATTGGCATGCGAAGGGCGTCGTTTCTCTCCCAGCCCTTCGCATACAAACCCCTATACTCCGCCCATGCCCATATTTTTCCGTTGGCTGCTCCGACTCGGACCATCCAACCCCATCGCTGTCCGCCTTGTCCAGAACGCCTCGAGGCGGACAAAGCACCTCTATGTCCGCTCGGCGTACCTCGCGGTCCTTATATTGGTGCTCTTGTGGACCATGCTGGGCAATACATCCTCCGGCGCGGTCAGCTATCGTGAACTCGCCTCGTCGGGCGCGACCAGCTTTGCCTGGATTGCCTATCTTCAAGTTGCCCTGATCTGTATCCTCGCCCCCGTGTTCATGGCCGGCGCAATCGCCCAAGAGGCCAACCCCAAAACCTGGGATATCCTCCTCACCACCCCCATGAGCCGACTCGAGATCGTGCTCGGCAACCTGCTCGGACGCCTCTTTTTCGTCCTCGCCCTCCTCTTTGCCTCCCTCCCGCTCTTCGCCCTCACCCAGTTCTTTGGCGGCGTGCCGGGCAGCTCGATCATCGCCAGCTACCTTGTTGCTGCCGGGGCAGCGGTCATCGTTGGTGCCCTGGCGATCTCGCTCTCCGTCTCACGCCTTGTTGGGCAGCGGGCGGTCTTTACCTTTTATATATCCGTCGTCAGCTACCTCGCCATCACCATCGCCATCGACGCTTGGCTTCGGCTGCGCGGACTCGGCGCAGGAGTCAACGGCTCGGGCGTCACCTGGATCACCGCGTTCAACCCATTCCTTGCCCTGCGATCACTCCTCAGCCCCACCGCCTATCCCGCCGTCACCGCCGGTTCGTATTCCGGGCTCAAAGCCATGATCCTCGAACGCCCCGCATTGGCGTGGAACCTTGGTAGCCTCTCGCTGAGCACATTCTTGGTGCTTGCCAGCACCCTGACCGTCCGCTCGGGCGGGCTCCGCCAGATCGCCGGGCAACGCACCACCAAACGCCCGTGGTACCGAAAAATGCTCGGGCTCCCCGGCGTCGGCGAAGAACACCGCGCCCCACGCACCGTCTGGGCCAACCCCATCGCCTGGCGCGAGGCCGCCTCTCGCAATGCCACCTTCGGGCGCATCGTTGCACGCTGGTCCTTTATAGGGCTCGGCATCCTCGTCGCCATCGCGATCGTGGTCCTCTTCCATACCGGCGTTATCAATCTGAAGGACTACCAGTTCATCATCCGCTCGGTCGTCTTTACCGAGGTCTTTGAGATCGCCCTCGTCGGGGTCAACATGGCGGCGACGGCTATCAGCGGCGAACGCGAGGACGGCACGCTCGATCTCATCTTGACCACCCCGATCACCCCAGGGATGTACCTCGCGGGCAAGCTCCGCGGCTTGGTCAGCTACCTGCTGCCCCTGATCTCGATCCCGATCTTTACTGTTGGTATCGCGGGGCTCTACTCGCTCGTCGGCGGACTGGGCAACCCGGCAGCCTCATTCACGCACACACTGCCCGGCGGCGGCACCGTCACGGTCCCCGCCGTCTTGCCCGAAGCCGGGCTGCTGGCAGCGGTGGTGCTTATCCCGTTCATCGCGTTTTGCGTCATGATCGGGCTGCACTGGTCGCTCAAATCCAAGGGCACATTGAGCAGCGTGATCGGCACCGTCGCCGTCGTCGGGATCGCGTCGGGTATTCTCGGGCTGTGCGGGTGGGCGTCGGGGTCCGACATGCCGACCATCGGGCCCGCGCTTGTGACGCTCAGCCCGGCAAGCCTGCTTGATGCGACGATTGTTCCCGTGACACGCTTGCAAGAAACCGTTGACAGCGGACGAGGCGGACTCAACGCGGCCCGGATCGCCATGGCGATCGGATCGGTTCTTGCGGCTGCGATCTACATCGGCATCGTCTACGGCGTGCGATCCGCGCTGACCCGCAACTTTGACTTCACCGTGCGCAAGCTGGCTGGATCAAGCTAATGACTATCTACGAGCTACAAACAGATGGTATTGTTGAGTTGAACACGACGAGTTTCTCTGCAGTTGAGATCCGCGAGCGAGACGATCTCCAGCGAATTTTGAAGGACAATATAGATGTCATTTCTCCCGGAACCCTGATTATTTCAGAGGAGTTCGGGCAATGGGAGGACTCAAGACGACGAATAGATCTTCTTGGTATCGATGCAGAAGACGCCCGCCTTGTCGTTATTGAACTGAAGCGGACTGTTGACGGCGGGCACATGGAACTACAGGCACTGAGATATTCCGCAATGATCTCAACAATGACCTTTGAGCAGGTGGTTCAGGCCTTTGATATTTTTCTGAAAAAAAATGACCGAGACGATGATGCTGAAGAGTTGATTCTTAAGCACCTTGGTTTGGATGAGCCAGACGAAGAAACCTTCGCCCAAGATGTCCGAATCGTTCTCGCATCCGCCGATTTTTCAAAGGAGTTGACGACCACTGCGATGTGGCTCAATGAGCGCGGGCTCGATATCCGGTGTGTTCGGTTGAAGCCTTATTTATTGGATCAGCGGATACTACTTGATGTTCAATCCGTTGTACCGCTCCCCGAGGCTGTAGATTACCAGATTCGCATCGCCGAGAAACAACAGTCTGTGCGAAAATCTCGTGGTGGCGACAACACCATTGCTCGAAAAATTTCCGATCTCGTTGAGCACTATGTTCGCGACGAGATTGGAGCAACATTCATACAGCCCCGCGGGAAAATGGTATGGTTTCTTCCTGCAACTTGGGATGACCGATTACCAAAGATAGGTGACGCCTGGAAAAGATTACGCAGGCTAACACCTCTTGCATTTTGGGTCAATATCACAAACCGAAAGCCTGGATTAAAAATGGTTGTCGAGCTTGGACGGATTCCAAACTACAAATTCAGGCAACAACTTGTGCGAGACCTCCGCGATGCGGGGTGTTCTATTGATCGTCGCGGCGATCGCCCCGATGCACGGTACACCCGAATACGCTCACAATGGCAAACACTCGATGTCCTCTCGCTTGATCAGGTTGACCTCGCTCAGATTCCCGATGAGATTGATCGGCTCTGGAAAGAGTTTTCTTCGCAGCTTGTACAAATTGAACAAGTCGTCTTTGATCGAGATTGGTCCAAAGCCTCGCTGATTCCATCGGAAGAAAATGGCTAGAACTGCTTGCGCATCCGTGCGGTGGGAATTTTAAGTTGGTCGCGGTATTTGGCGACGGTTCTTCGGGCGATCTCGATGCCCTTTTCTTTGAGCGCACGCACCATCGCCTCGTCGCTCAGTGGCTTGGCCTTGTCCTCGGTATCAATCAAATCCTCGATCGCAGCCCGCACCGCATTGGCGCTGACATCCTCGCCCGACTCGGTCGCCAACCCGCCTGAGAAAAATCCACGCAACGGCACAATCCCGCGCGGGGTCATCAGGTATTTCTCGGAAACCGCACGCGACACGGTTGCGACATGGATGCCGAGTCGATCAGAGATCGTTTTCATGGGCAGTGGTTTGAGGGCTTCGGGCCCGAAGTCAAAGTACTCACGCTGCTCATCGATCACCGCGTTGACCACACGAAGAAGCGTGTGTCGGCGTTGCCCCACCGCGTCGATGAGCCACTGGGCGTTGGAGAGGTTCTTGCGAAGGAACGACCGGTCGTCCTTGGGAACCGCTTTGTCTCTTGCCATCTTGGCGTACTCGCGGTTGATCTGGACATCGGGCAGCCGGCCGTCGGTGAGGTAGGCAGGGTAGCGGTCCTCGTCCTCGTCGTACTCGACCACCGCATCGGGGGTGATCACCCGAGGCGAATCGTCAACCAATCGTCGCGCAGGCGAAAGGCTGAGCCGACGCAGCGCATCAATCCCGGCGTTGATCTCGTCGAGCCCGAGCCCAGAACCCGCAGCGATCTTGGGGAGTTTGTTCTTGATGAGTTCTTCAAAGAACTCGGCGACCAAGGTCCGCGCCACCGTAAGCCCGTCGGCGTTGATGCTGATCGAATCCTCATCGCCCGCGCGGTCGGCGAGCGCGTCGATCTGGATGAGCAAACACTCGCGCGCATCGCGGGCACCGACGCCAACCGGCTCGAGCAAAAGTTGGATCGCCTGGATGGTGAACTCCCAATCGGTGTCGGTGGGGTTGATCTCCTTGACCGCTTGGGGTGCACGGTCGGCGATTTGTTCGATCTCGGTGCGGAGGTACCCGTCGTCGTCGAGGTTGGCGATGATGATCTCGCCGAGCACGCGGATGCGGTCGTCGACACTGGTCAGCGCCCACTGATCGAGCAACTGCTCGATCAACGATGCTGATCGCGCGGGGGCCTGGGACATGGCGTCCATCTTGGCATCACGCTCGCCCGATGCAGCGCGGGGGGCGCGATCGGTGTAGTCGGTGGATTTGGTGCGCGAATCAAAGGTGTTTTCCACGGCTTCGGGGTTGGTCGCGGAGTATTCGTCGAGGCGAGCAAAGTCCGAAGCCCCGTCCTCGGAAATTTCAAGCTCGCCCGATGATGCGAGCCCCTCTTCGGATTCAGAGGGTTGGCGTGAATCAGGGTCGATCTCGGTGATCTCGAGGGTTGGGTTGGATTCGAGTTCCTGCTCGATGCGCTCGCGGAGCTCGGCCAAGGGCATCTGCAGGATCTCCATCGACTGGATCATCCGAGGCGTCAGCTTCATCTGCTGACCGAGCTTCATGTGTTGGGAGGTCTCAAAACGCATTGCGATACAGCCGATCCTTCGGGAATGGAGACAGGAATCCTTTGCCTGCTCATAAGGTGCATTCTATCAGCAATCCGGCCCACCCACTTGGCAGATTGATCTTCGGCTACTCGACCGACTGCCTGCCCTGAATGGCATCAGCAAGCACCGCTTTATTGGCGTATTCGAGCATGCCTCCCGTAGGAAGCCCCCGCGCAAGCCGACTGACCAGCACACGCCGACCACGCAGCTCGTCAGCGAGGTACAACGCGGTCCCATCGCCCTCAACGGTTGGATTCAACCCCAAAATCACTTCCTCGACCCGAGGATGATCAGATCCAGGCGCAGCATCCACGCGGGCGAGGAGTTGGATGATCGTCAGATCACCCGGCCCGATGCCATCGAGCGGCGAGAGCCGACCCATCAGCACATGGTACAAGCCTTTATACATCCCTGTCAGTTCAAGCGCGATCAGGTCTTTGGGCTGCTCGACGACCAGCACCCGCGAGTGGTCGCGTTTGGGATTGGCACAGATGGCGCACTGATCGGTGTCCGAGAGGTTGTAGCACGAATCGCAGTGCCGAAGTGACTGCTTGACTGCCACAATGGCCTCGGCGAGCCGGAGGGCTTGGGACTGCTCGGATTTGAGGATATAAAACGCCAAACGCTCCGCACTGCGGGCACCGATCCCGGGCATTTTGTTGAGTTCTTCAATCAAAGCGCGCATTGGGGGTGGGTAGGCGTTCGGGTTTGATCGTGGATTCGGCATGTGTTCGAGATGGTATCCACAGGAAGTGGGATCTGAGATTTCGCGTCTCTGATATCCATGCCTCGAACCGGGATTTTGGGGGTTTGGGTAGTATTGCCACAAAATTGATCGCTATTTTCCACAAGCCCCCCGATCTTGGGTTGCAACGGGGCGCAGAACTCTGTAGTTTTATTGCTCATCAATAGCAGCTTTGGGACTCTTCTGTGGAGAGAGGTAGGTCCCAGGGCTGCTGTTGTTTTTGGGCGCGTGCGACGAACTCGGGCGGGATACCTATAGTCCCAGCCCCAGACCAAATCATGGCTCTGGGGACTGAAATGCCCTTTTCGAGAGGACCCAACGCGTGGCCAACAAGCACTTTGATCTCGTCGTAATTGGTGGTGGACCCGGTGGATATGTCGGAGCGATCCGCGCTGCCCAGATCGGGTACAAAGTGGCCATTGTCGAGCGGGCCAAGATGGGCGGGGTTTGCCTCAACTGGGGGTGCATCCCATCGAAGGCCTTGATCTCCAACGCCGAGCTGATGGAAAAACTCGCTGAGCAAGAAGAATGGGGCATCTCCACGGGTGAGGTTAAGTTCGACTGGAACAAGGTCATCGGACGATCACGCGATGTCGCGTCCAAGCTCAACAAAGGCGTTGAGTACCTGATGAAAAAGAACAAGATCGAGTTCATCAACGGGCACGCCAAAATCACGAAGGCCGGGCCCAAGTGCGCCATCGAGATCCGCGAGTGCGATCTCAACGAAGAGTTCACGCCCTCGCCCGTCAAGGTCAACAAGGTCCGCGAGACCATCACTTGTGATCGGATCATGGTCGCGACCGGCGCGGTCGCACGCGATCTGCCGTTCGCCAAGTTTGATGGCGACAAGGTCTGGGGCGCACGCGAAGCGATGAACAGCAAAGAAAATCCTGAGCACCTCATCATCGTCGGCGCAGGCGCGATCGGGATGGAGTTCGGGTATATCTACAAGAACTTTGGTTCCAAGGTGACGATCATCGAGATGCTCGATCGGTTGGTCCCCGTCGAGGACGAGCAGGTCGGCAAAGAGATGACCAAGATCTACAAAAAACACGGGTACAACATCCGCGTCAAGACCGGCGTGATGGATGTGGATACCAAGGGCAAGGGCGTCAAGGTCACCGTCGCACCGATGGGTAAGGACGGCAAGCCCGACGCTTCGAAGAAAGAAGTCATCGAAGGCGACAAGGTCTTGTTGGCGATCGGGGTCGGCGGGCGCTATGACGGATTGTTCGATGATTCACTCGGGCTGGAAACCGTGCGTGGGCATATCAAGACAGACTATGTGCCGTTGAGTTCGGATACGCCCAGCGACCCCAAGCCTCTGGATTACGCGACGAACCTACAAGGCGTTTACGCGATCGGTGATGTGATTGGTCCGCCTTGGTTGGCTCATGTTGCCGGCGAGGAAGCCGTGCTTTGCGTTGAACGCTTCGCGTGGAAAGACGGCAAGCTGGACCACGAACCGATCCCGATGGACTACACCGTCATCCCCGGATGCACCTACTGCCATCCGCAGGTCGGCAGCGTGGGATACACCGAGCAGGCGCTCAAGGCCCAAGGGCTCAAGAAGGGCGTGGACTACGAGATCGGCGTGTTCAACAACAGTGCGCTCGGCAAGGCCATCGCAACTCGGCACACCGACGGGTTTGTCAAGATCATCCGCGGTCTCCCGCGCGGCGAGATCCTCGGCACGCACATCCTTGGTGATTGTGCAACCGAGCTGATCGCTGAAATGTCACTCGCACGCAGACTCGAAGCGACCACCGAAGAGATTATTGCTACGGTGCATGCGCATCCGACGATGCACGAAGCCATCCATGAAGCCGCCTTGGCTTCTGAGGGACGGGTCATCAACTCGTAAGTGGCCTTTGATTGATGAGCCTAGTGATTGATGCCACCATGGCTGTTCCCGCAAGCCGTTGGGCAAAAACACTTATCCATCTTGTAAATAGAACTCTCATCCTTGCCTGCTTAGCAAGGGGGTGACCACCTTGTACAAAACCGGGCCGAGGCCTCGGATCTTGATTTCTTTTCGGACCATGAGTTTGGGCTTGTGGTGCACTCCTGTTTTCGTGTATAGTGCGCCTGCCTGTGGTTCTCGCCTTTGATTTGAGGGCATTGTCTGGGTATACAAACGAGGAGAGAAGAGATGAACATGAAAAAATTAATCGGTGCCCTTGTGGCCACCGCCGCCATGACGGCGAGCGCCTTTGGGCAAGAAATCACCGTCCAGAACGACACCCTTGTCGATGGCGGAACGGTCTCGATCTGTCCGTGCTTTGCTGCGGGCGAGGAGGCTGCGGTCTGGTTGACCAGCCCGTGCGATGGCAACATCGTTGCGTTCCAGATTTTCTGGAAATCCCAGCTCGGCGGCGCAGCACAAACACTCGAGGAGTCTATCAAGGTCTACGAAGGCGGGGTCTTCCCAAATCCGGGGGCACTCAAGGACGAACTCTTTGCTCCGCTGTTAACCGATGGCGGGCTCAACGAGTTCCGTTTTCGCGATGACAACCAGACCATCCCGATCAGTATCCCGGTGAGCGCGGGCGAAGAGTTTGTGCTCTCGCTCAAGTTTGGCGTTGCAAACGCAGGCCAAATCTTCCAAGCAAGTATCGCGGACGATGCCAATGGGTGCCAAGGTGGGAAAAACGCGGTCAAGGTCGACGGCATCACATGGACGAACGCCTGTGCCCTCGGTGTTGGTGGCGACTGGGTCATCCGGGCGGTCATCGATTGCACCGGCGACCCGTTCGGATCGGCGTGCATGCCCGACGGGTCTTGTGTTGATGGCATGACCGAAGATGACGCCATCAACCTCGGCGCGGTCTGGGGCGGGCTGGGTTCGGATTGCGCGACAACCATCTGTGATGGCGCGTGCTTTATCGCAGCAACCGAGCAGTGCCTGCAGTTCACCAAAGCGACATGCGACGCGGTCGGCGGGACATGGGCCGGGCCGGGCACGGTGGATTGTGATATGCCCTGTGCCGCAGACATCACCGGCGAAGGGAACCTCAATCTCCAAGATGTCTTCGCATTCCTTGCCCTCTTCAACTCGCAAGACCCTTTGGCAGACATTGCCGAACCGTTCGGCACCTTCAACCTCCAGGATGTCTTTGCCTATCTCGGGCTCTTCAACATGGGATGCCCGTAATCCTCGTCCTGCTTATTCCTAAACAAACGCCCCCTGTGGGGCTTTTTTGTGATTTCTGATTCGCTCTCAGGCACACCAGACCAACTCACCAGTGAGGCTCTCAACAATGCGATATGTTCCCCTGATTCTTCTCTCCGCGTGCTGCATGCAAGCGCTCGGGCAAGATGTGTTGCTGATCCCGGATTCACAGAGTGATCGGGTCTGGGTGTTTTCGGCTGCGGACGGATCATTGATCAACAACAGCTTCATCGCCGATCCCGGTTCGGCCGGCGGTGTTGATGTCTTCGATCGCCCAATGGAAGTGCTGCTCTCGGCGAACTCAACGCTCCTGGTCAGTGACCAGTTTGCAAATGTCGTCTCTGAGTTCGCAAGCGACGGCACATTCATCGGAATCTTCTCGCTCGGAGGAGTCGAAGACACCAACATCATGAACAACATCCGTGGCGGGCATGTGCTCACCCAAGGCCCCGGCGCGGGCGATGTGCTCGTCACCAACTCAGGGGCATTCAATGACCTCGTAGTCTCTCAGAAAAATGTAAAACGACTGAGTCCCGTCGATGGCTCTGAGAAGGTTGACTTTGCATTCAACCGATACGGCGGAATCCGCGGGCCGTTTGATGTGATCGAGTACAACGGCGAGGTGCTCGTCGCCGACGAGGGACAAGACAAGATCGTTCGCTACACCCTCGATGGCAAGTTCAACGAACGGTTCACCAGTTCGTTCGAGGTTCCCCAGCTTGATTTCCCGCAGCAGATGGCCATCGCAACCAATGGAAACCTCTTGGTGTGTGCGTTTTCGACCGGGTTCATTCTTGAGTTTGACCCCGCCGGCGCGCTGGTCGGGCAGTACGACCCGGGCACACTCGAACTCTACCGAGGGATTGTCGAACTCGACAACGGGAACCTGCTCGTCACAACCACGACGGGCGTGTTCGAGGTCACCCGCACCGGGCTGGTTGTTGAAACTGAAGCAGCTGGCAGCGGCTTCCGATACATCACGAGGTTCACCCCGCCCGCCGGCGTTGCGATGCGGATCACTGCCGATCCGGACGCACCCAAGATTGAACACCCCGCGCCCGACCCAAGGGCAAGGGATGAAATCATGGCCGACGAACTCGGGCTTGTGCAATCAATAACAAAGGGAGCCAAACAATGAAAACGGTATCCACAATCATCGTCCTTGCTTGTTCCACTGCCCTGGGCGGCACGCCTCAGCGGGCGTACATCATCGAGGGGTCGGCATTCTTTGGAGCGCCCGGGATCGAGTTGGCAACCATCGGCGTTGTTGATCTTGCCGATCCGTCGCAGGTGAGTGTGATTTCCCAGGGCGCTGTGGATCTGCGGTTTGGCGGGGCCGACATCCGCCCGGGCACCGGCGAGTTTGTCGGGTTCGAGAACACCACCAACTCGATGCGCGTCTTTGATCTGGTCAACAACGGGAACACGCTGATCGATTCCACAGGGTACATGGATTCAGGCGTTGCGGGTATGGCGTATTCCAATGATGGGTCCATCGCGTACATCACCACCACGGTCGGCGCGTTTGTTCGCGTCTTGCAGGTTGACGCTGCGACCGCGATGCCGATGAGTGTTCATAATATTTTGACGGATGCGGTTTCGTCGCTCGCGGTAGTTCCCAAGGGACACCCAACGCTCACGCCGGGCGATCTATACGGGCTCGCGTTGACCGGATTCGGCGGGCTTCGACTTGTCCAGTTCGACCTGGACACCAACACCGTCGCCTCCACCCAACCGGTCTTCGGCATCGGGTTCCAGGCACAGTTCGAGACCGGGCTGGACTTTGCCCCTGACGGGACCTTGTACGCTGCAATTCAAGGGTTTGATGAAGTTTCACCCGATGTGTTCGTCGAGATTTCAAGCCACCTCTTCACGATCAACACCGCATCGGGTACAGCAACCGACCTTGGCGTGATCGAGGGGGACCAAACATGGGATTCGGTGACGCTCGTCATCGACGATGCGCCTGTCGGGTGCGCTGCCGACATCACCGGTGAGGGGAATCTCAATCTGCAAGATGTGTTCGCGTTCCTTGCCCTGTTTAATGCTGCCGATCCGGCGGCTGATCTGGCGGCCCCTTTCGGCACCTTCAACCTCCAAGATGTCTTCGCCTACCTCGCCCTGTTCAATGCAGGATGTCCATGATTCGGCAACCTCCACCAGCGGTCTTAGACGCTTAAAACAACCCTTTGTTCGTGCTATCAAACACCAAGCCTCAAGGTGCTAATAAAGTTGGCATCGGGGTTTTTCTTTATATTTCTTCGCAAATCAGTCTTTTCCGTGTAGAATTCTAACAACTCTGATCTCCTCGCGGGCAAGCCGCAAGGTTAGAGGCCTTCATCTTGCTCAAGGAGAAAACGAATGCGCACAGGATCACTGCTTCTTTTCACAACCCCCGCTCTTCTGTTGAGTTCGCTCTGTCTCGGCGGCCCGGTCATTAATATACCGCCGAGCACATTACCGAACGAGGCGTTCTTCGCTGCCAATCCGGGTGCCACGGTGAATGTTCTTTCAGGCGAAACTATTTTTCCGGGCGAGGTTGCCGATCCATTTGGATTCAACGGAGCAACAGTCAATATTGAAACCGGAGCCAGCTCTGGGTTCTTTACCGTTGACCACTTTGTCGAGGATGTCACCTACAACATCAGCGGCGGTAAACTCCTTCGGTGCCGACTTACCGGATCTGTCGGCAGCACCACACTCAATGTCAACTCGGGCACCGCCGAACGCGGGCTCTGGTTGCTCGGCAACACCACCTGCGTGCAATCCGGCGGGCTCGTTGGACTCACCGCTGGTGGACAGCCCGCAATCCGCGTTGAGGATACCGCTTCATTCTCTATCTCGGCGGGCACCATTGATAACTTTGTGCTCGTCATTGACAGTGCGTCGTTCTCGATGAGCGGTGGTACCCTCGAAAAAGCCCTTATGATTGAGGATGATGCATCGGCGGTGATCTCGGGCGGGTCAACCGGTCAAGATGGACGCCTACGGGATATCGGCTCGACCCTGACCGTCACCGGCGGGACCATCGGCACCGCCTTTGTTGTTGAGAAGGGTGTCGTGAATATGTCCGCCGGCTCCTTTGGAGACAACTCCGGAATAATCAATGGCGCGGGCGTTGATCCGATATTCAACATGACCGGCGGAGCACTTGGGTCTGACTTCCGTGCGTTTGATGGCACCATTAATATCTCTGGCGGGCTTGTTGGTGACGGGTTCAGGCTCGGTACACCAACCGGGGACGGGAGCGGCGTCACCCTCAATCTCACGGTCAAATCCGCGACACTCGCCGGCGTGCCGCTCATGCTCACCAGCACCCCAACAGTCATCTTTGACCGTGGCGGCGTGTTCCTCTCGTGCGTAATGCTCGATGACTCTGTTGTCGGTCTCATACTCAACGAGGTGAGTGTCTTTGGCGAGGACCGGATCCGCGCTGCCGCCACCCTGACCATCGCGCTCGCAGAACCCTGTGCAGCCGACCTCGCTGCACCGTTTGA
Organism: Phycisphaerales bacterium; assembly: GCA_016763115.1. Classification (GTDB taxonomy): domain Bacteria; phylum Planctomycetota; class Phycisphaerae; order Phycisphaerales; family UBA1924; genus UBA1924. Next base: position 13,365 of record JAESUL010000333.1, read on the forward strand.
TGGGGTGCTGAATCTGCAAGATGTGTTCGCGTTCCTTGCCCTGTTTAATGCTGCCGATCCGGCGGCTGATCTGGCGGCCCCTTTCGGCA
>JAESUL010000334.1 GCA_016763115.1 Phycisphaerales bacterium
CTTGGACACCAACCCGCAAGATCGACCGAATCGAACCCTCCACGTCGCTGTCCTGGGCGGTGACGGCGTCGGACCCGAGGTGACCGCCGCCGCGGTCGAGGTCGCACAGGAGGCCCTGCAAGGCGGATCCGCCGTCGTCGAGTGGCAGTCCGCGCCGATCGGACCGCAGGCAGCGATCGAGCCGTGGGGGGTGGAGGCGCCGTGTTCAAGAAAAAAGATATCGATCATCCGTGTCAAGCGTTCGGAGGTGAGCGGTGATCCCTCGTGGTGAAGAACGCCATCGGCATCGGCAGCCGCGTTGGCGATCGTTGAGCACGCGAACTGCATGCACGATTCGGTGAGTTTCTGGGCGGCGCGGAGGTGGTTGAGCTCGGTTTCATCCTTTGCCCGCCGATCGAGCACGAATAAATCAGGATCACAAATGACCGTGATGCCGGCTTGTTCAAGGATGTGGGCGAACAGCAACGGGAACGAACGATCGGCGGTGACACTGGTGATGTTGCGTCGGCGGAGACATTCGGCGATGGACTGAGCCGTGGCGGTGGGACGATCTCCAGACAATCCACCTTCGGGCGTGAAATCCGAATACCCAAAGCACTCGTCAACCGTGGCGTGCTCGCGGGCGCGGGCGAGTTCGATCTCTCGAAGAATAAACACCCGTTGAACGGCACGCCCCATCGGGAACTCGATGTACCCGACCGGGTCGCCGACCGTGAAGCGGACCTTGTGGTACAGCGAGAGGTTGGTGAGTGGGACGCCGCCCATGACGATTGCGTGGTTGTCGGTGCTCATGGGGGACGATAGGGCGATAGACTCGATGATGAGGATTGCAACATGGAATGTCAACGGGCTGCGGGCAGCGATCCGCAAAGGATTCTCCGAGCATATTCAACGGGTGAATCCCGATGTGTTGCTTCTGCAAGAGGTGCGTGCGCTGCGCGAGCAGTTGCCCCAAGAGTGGCAAAGCCCCGATGGGTGGAGCACGCTGTGGCACCCGGCGGAAAAAAAGGGCTACTCGGGCACCGGGATCTGGTCCAAACAAGAACAGAAAGAAGAACAACGCGGCGCGGGCGAGGATGATCCAGAGGGACGGGTCATCGTCTCGCGCGTGGGTCCAGTGCGGGTGGTCAGCGTATATTTGCCCAGCGGGTCCTCGGGCGAGCACCGCCAGATCGAAAAGGATAGATGGCTGGGGTTCTTTATCGAATGGACGAGCAAACTTGCACGCTCACGGATCCCGACCGTGCTCGGCGGCGATTTTAATATCGCCCACACCGAGCGCGATATTTTTTATGCCAAAGGCAACGCGAAAAACTCCGGGTTCTTGCCGCATGAACGCGAATGGATGGGCGAACTGCTCGCCCAAGGGTGGGGCGATGTGGTCCGTGAGAAGTTTGGCGATGTGGATGGGCCGTACTCGTGGTGGTCCAATCGCGGGCAGGCACGGGTGCTCGATCGCGGTTGGCGGATCGATTATCTGCTTGTAAACAAGGCTGCAAAGAAGCTGGTGAGCGACTGCCATGTCGATCGGGTGAGCGGGCTCGAAGTTTCCGACCATGCGATGGTCGTGCTTGATCTTAACATCTAGCGTGCAGTTTACGATGAAGCGATGATGCGGACCGCATCGATGAATCGTTCGATTTGTTGTGCTGTGGTTGCCGAACCGGGGCTGACGCGGACGCCGCCGTCGAGGTAGGTTCCGATGGCGTTGTGCAGTTCGGGCGCGCAGTGCAGCCCGCCACGGACGGCGATGTGGTGATCCTTGTCGAACAACGCGCCGGCGTCGCGTGCGCAGTAGCCCTCGATGTTAAAAAGCACAACAGGCATCCGTCCTTCGATGGTCGGCTTGCCATAAACCCGCACGCCCTGGATCTTGACGAGCCCGTCGAGGATCTGCTTGGTGAGGGTCATCTCATGCTCGTGGGTTGCCTCGTTGAGCGTGTCCATCGCCGCGATCAAACCGGCAAAGCCCACGGCGTTTGCGGTGCCCGCTTCGAGCGCGTCGGGGAGGTCTTTGGGCATCTCCAGCCCCGGTGCGGTTGATCCGGTTCCGCCTCGGCGTTCGCAAAAAAGCCTTGTATTCGTGCACGAATCGGGGAACGCCCGCGGCCCCACATAAAGAGCCCCGGTTCCGGTCGGTCCACGCAACCCTTTGTGCCCGGCGATGGTGATCAGGTCGATGTCGTCACGCTGGACATCAATCTCAAAGTGCCCTGCGGTCTGGGCAGCGTCCACCATGAACAGAACATCGGGGCAGCACGCGCGGATCGCCTCGGCGATCTCTTTGATCGGTTGGATGGTGCCGAGCACATTGGATGCGTGCGAGACCGCGACAAGCACGGTCCGATCATTGCATGCATCCGCAATCGCATGCGGTTCCATGATGCCGTGCTCATCGCATGGGACGATATCGAGATCAAGCAGCCCGTCGCCCGCGAAACAGAACAGCGTCCGGAGCACCGCGTTGTGCTCGATGGCGGTGGTGACGACATGAATCTTTGATTCGGGGCAGCAGCATTTCATCGCGGCGCGAACAACGCCATGAATGGCGAGGTTGAGCGAATCGGTGCACCCTTGGGTGAGCACGACGCGTTTGGTGTCCGGCGCGTTGATCAGTTTACTGAGCTTTTCGCGTGCAGCCTCGACAACCTCGGAGGCTTGGCGAGCAAGGTAATGCCCCCCGCGACCGGGGTTGCCGGCTTTGGTCCGCAGAAAATCGCTCATCGCGTCGCCCACCGCGTCGGGCTTGGGCCAACTTGTCGCGGCGTTGTCGAGGTAGATAAAATCCTTGTGCATGGACCGAGTATACTCGATAATCCGTCCGGATTACACCCGAGCAACGACAAGCACGATGAATGATTCTTCCAACTCCTCCTCGGCGTCCTGCACCGCGGTGATGTAGGCGTTGCCCTCCTCATCAATGGCATCGGCGAGTTTGGCGTAGACCTGCGTTTTGGCGAATCCCGCGTCGCTCATCGCGTCGCGGAGTTCGGGGATCGACCAGAGCCGCCATTCGTAAACGAAGGCATCGAAAAGCTCTTCCTCGATCACGCCCGCGCGTTCGATCCGGAAATGGATCAGGTTGGTGACCATCCCGGTAGTCGGGTCGGCTTGGTGCTGCTCCCAGGTATACCGGCAAAGCTTGCCGCCCGGCATCGGGTGGGCGCGGTGAACGCCCCCGAGGGTGTAGGCCGATTCGCCGCCATAGGTGTCGCAGATGAACACCCCGCCCGAAGATTCAAGGCGTTTGCGGGTGTGCGTCAGGTACTCGACGAGTTCACTCCGGGTGTGCAGGTACCCGATGGAGAAGTTGCCGACAAAGAGCACATCAACGGGATCATTGATGGCGCGGACATCGCATTGGTTCTTGGTGACTCGAGGATGATCTCCACGGAACCCAAGGGCCTTGGCGTCGAGATCGACCGCGATCGCGGTGCAACCATCTCGCTCAACCCAGAGATGCGAGAGTGCACTCGTTCCCGCAAAGTCCTCGCCGAGGATCATTGGATTGTCGCCATGGATCGCGCGGATCAAAGGCACAAGGTCCTTGGGCGATTGCACGCACAGTTCGTACAGATCGTGCTTGTTGTAGGTCATCGGATTTATATGATCAGGGGAGCAAGGTGGGTGCTGCGCCAGCCGCCCCGGCTGCCCCGGCGGCGACCACTCCAAGGAGTCCGAGCACAAACACAGCGATAAGAAAGAGCAGAACGATCATCGAAAGCGATAAGCCGATCCATCCACAGATTTTTCCTGCCTTGGCCATTCCGGCAGAACTCTCTGGAGCCAGACCACTGGCGATCCGTTGGTTCGCATGCTTGGCGAAGAGAATTGCGAGGAATCCACAGATGATTCCGGGGAGGCCATACGCTATGCACATAAGTAGTGAGCAGATTCCAAGGATCATCGATGCGATGGCCTTGCCGCTGGTCTGTTGAGGATTGGCGGAGTATTGCACGGTTGGTTGTTGTTCATCGCTCATGGCGCAATAGTACCGTAGTTATTCCCATTCATGTTGTTTGCACAGGTAAAAAATCAACTAAGGCGTAGGGATCGGCAGTGGCATGGGGGTGGGGGCTGGTGGAACCGGGGCGAATCCGCCGCCGGCACCTATGGAACTGATCATCACGACGATAAAGATCAGGTACGCCGCAACAAGAAGCAAGAAAACAACGCTCAATCCAAGCCCGATCCACCCGCAAACCCGCCCCGCTTTGGCAAAGTCGAGCGAGAACTGTGGTGCCTGCCCCATATGGACCTGGGCCCGGGCTTGTTTGGCGAAGATGATCGCGAGAATCCCGCAGACCAGCCCGGGCACGCCGTAGAACATGCAGGTCATTATCGACATGATCCAGAGGATCATCGAGGCGATCGCCTTGCTGCACCGCTGGGAATACGGGTTATCCATGAGGAAATCACTGCCGCACTCCGGGCACGGATCGCCCATCGCGATCCCGATGAGGTTGTACCCACACTTGGCGCAGTAGTACCCGCGTTGAACCGAGGGTTCGGTGCTGTCAGGGGTCTCGAAGTTGATAGTGTCTTCGTCCATGTTGATACCTTACGCCATGCGGATCCACTTGAAGAGTGTCCGCAAGTTCGGCGGCTTGCCGAACATCAGCAGCCCGATTCGGAAGACCTTGGCCGCGAACCAGAGGAACAGCACAACCGCGATCGCGTTGAGCACAATCGCCAGCATGATCTGCCAGGTGGGTGGCGGGTCTGTCGAAGACACACGCATTATCATAATAAAGGGCGAGATCGGCGGGATGAA
>JAESUL010000032.1 GCA_016763115.1 Phycisphaerales bacterium
CGCCTGGCGTCGGCAGCTGATGATCTCGCAAAGCCCCAGCATGGCGTCTAGCTTCTGCTGCTCAATGAACAAAATTATCGCGTCTGCTTGGGCGATCATGAAAGACGGGCACCAGGCGGTGTTTGTCTCCAAGGACCTGGCAGCACGGATTAAATCTGATGCGCTCGGGATTCGGACCGAGGATTTTCTCAACCAAAAAGTGGACGGCGATCGGTTGTACACCGGGTACGCCGAGATCGACGCTTCGCGCGATCTGATTGACGAGTTGTATCAGAACCGGATGCTGTCGATGGAGAAACTCGAGCCGTTCTTGACCGTTGAGGTCGAGGGCGAGGATCCATATGTCCGCGAGGTGACCCCCAACCAGTTTATGATCCTCAGCGATGTCCAGGACCCCGCGCACTCTGGGCTGGCGCGCCGGCTGGCGGATACGGATCACCTGATCCCTGTTGCGCCGCAGAAAAAACCTACATTTGGCATCCTTGCACGCAATGTTCAGCAGACCATGGCCCTGGATTTGCTGCTCGACGACGATATCAAACTCGTGACGCTGCTGGGAAGCGCGGGCACGGGCAAGACCCTGCTGGCGATCGCTGCGGGGATGGCCAAGGTGTTCCAAGAAGAACGCTACGACAAGTTGCTCGTTGCACGCCCGATCATGCCGATGGGGCGTGATATCGGGTACCTTCCGGGCGATAAGGACGAGAAACTCGGTGCGTGGATGCAGCCGATCTTTGACAATCTTTCGTACCTGATGTCCACGCGAGGCTCGCCCAACCAGTCGGCGGAATCCAAGTCATCCGAACAACGGATCGACAAGCTGGTTTCTGATGGACGATTGGTGCTCGAGCCTTTAACTTACATCCGTGGGCGCAGCATCCCGCACCAGTTTATGATTGTTGACGAGGCCCAGAACCTGACGCCTCACGAGGTCAAGACCATTGTTTCGCGGGTTGGCGAGGGCACCAAACTCGTGCTGACCGGGGACATCGGGCAGATTGACAACCCGTACCTCGATCAATCGTCCAATGGGTTGAGCTACGCGGTCGATCGGATGCGCGGGTTGGGGATGGTCGGGCATGTGATGCTCGCCAAGTCCGAGCGGAGTGATCTCGCGTCGCTGGCTGCCGATCGGTTGTAGGCTCTGTCTGGCGGATCTTCTTTCAAGTAATGTCTGGGTGCCACTACTCGCCCGAAGGGCGCAGTAGTGTTGAAGTTGCCTAAAGATCAAAGACACTACTGCGCCGAAGACGGCGAGTAGTGGCACCCGATGAGGTATCTTCGAGCTGTCCTGTAGGGACTATTCGGATTCTAAATCGGTTGGTGCGTCGGCACGGTACCCAACCGAGCGAACAGTGCTGATCATTTTGGCATGGACCCCGAGCTTTCGTCGAACCGCGGTGATGTGGACATCAATCGTGCGCTCGGTGACGGCGACGCCCGGGCCGATCGCGGTGGAGATCAACGCGGGGCGCGTGAGCACCTGCCCGGGTGAACTGACCAGAGCGCTGAGCAACCGGAACTCGGTGATGGTCAGTGACATCGGTTGCCCATCAACACATGCAAGGTGTTTTTTTAGGTCAATGGTGATTGGGCCCAAGGTGATGCTGGCGGCCATTGGGTTGTCTGGGCGTGCCCGTTTGACAAGGGCCTCGATGCGGGCGAGCAAGATGGGCATCGAGAATGGTTTGGTGATGTAATCGTCTGCGCCCGCGCCGAGCCCCTCGAGTTCGTGGGCTTCTTCGCCTTAGGCGGTGAGCATCAAGATGGGGATGCGGGCGGTTTCGGTCTGCGAGCGCATCCGTTTGGCGACCTCGATCCCGGTGAGTATGGGCATCATGACATCAAGGATGACCAGATCGGGTACGCGGGATTTGGCAAGCCTGAGCCCCTCGGCCCCATCGCTCGCGGTCAGCACAGTGTGCCCGCGTTGGGCGATGTTGTACTCGATGAGTTCGAGCAAATCAGGTTCATCATCAACGACAAGGATGGTCAGCGGCATGGCGTTCGCTCCAATCTGTGGGTGGGATCGGCACCAAATCGTATCGAGGAACTGGAGCCAATGTAGGAACGGGATGGTTCTTGATGCAATCTGAGCGCGAAAAGGGGGGGCAGGGAGAAAAAGATGGCTGTTTTGGGGGGGCAAGGCCGAAAAGAGATCTAGTGTGCGTCCAGATGTTCTGCACGCACAGGATGATCCGGGTATGGCGTCCCCATTGGGTGCTGGCCCGGTCTGAGAGGTTCTCAATGATGTCTTTGAAGAAGAATGTTTCCCGCGCAACAACCATGTCGGCTTTGGCCTCGGCGGTCATGATTTCGGTTCTGGGCTCATCGGCGATCGGATCGACCGAGTCCGAGCGGGCGTACGCTGCCCAACTCCGCAACCAGACCCTTGAAGAAGGCGGATGGGCACCCGATGAACTCCGACGGGACAACTCGTCGATGCGGATCTCGGTGCTCATGCAGACGAGGTATGTCGCTTCGATTCAGGAGAAGACAGCGAGTTCGGCCCAGAGCCAGACCACGATCGGTTTCTTGATTCCTCGAGCACAGGTCTCGATCGAGGGCAATATTGTCAGCTCGAGGCTGAGCTACAAGCTCACCATGGACTTTGGCGATGCCGAACTCGGTCGCGGTCGAGGCACGCTTTCATCCGTCACCGCGCCGGGCGGTCAAGGCGTGCCCTCGCTGCTCGATGCGTACGCACAGTACAACTTTGAGGGCAAACGCGAGGGGTACTACCTCAAGGTCGGGCAGTTCAAGCACATCATGCACACCGAAGAAGCGATCGAAGCCCAGTACCAGTTGGCGGTTGATCGCTCGCTGACCAACGAGTTTTTTAATCTGGGGTACACCCAAGGCGTCGCGCTCGGGCGGGTTCAGCGAGATATTGCGTGGCAGGTGAGCGTGAACGATGGCGGGCGGTTCTTTGGAAGTCAAGATGTTGGCAACTCACTGGTCACCAACGGATTTGAGGCCGATGTCTCGGTCGATGTCCGATTCGACTGGAAACTGAGCGGGAGTTGGGAGCAGTTCGCTGATTTTACGAGTTTCCAAGGGAGCCAATCGGGTCTCAAGCTGGGGTTTGGGGTGTCTTGGTTGCATCAGGGGGCGACCGGTCCTGGTGGGTATTCCTCGCCGTTGTTTGGGCCGCCGGTGGATCAAGCAGAGGTGGCAAGTTGGACATTTGATGGGCAGTGGGAGGGTGATGGGTGGAGCGTCTTTGCAGCCGTGATGGGCAACTCTATTGATTGGCAGTTTGATACAGGGGTTGGATTTGCGATTTCCAACTACGGGTTTGTGGTGCAGGGTGGGTACTTTGGGACGGAGAAGACGGAGTACTTTGCACGCTTTGAGGGGATTTTCCTCGACAGTCAGATCGCGAATGGGTTCGGGATTTCGCAGAACGAGCCGGCAATGATTTTGACGGTGGGGTTGAACTACTTCGTGGTTCCCGAGAGCCACGCTGCCAAGTTCACCTTCGACGCGAGTTATTCCTTTGGCGAGACTTCCGGCTTTCTTGCTGGGGTGACGGGGAGCGATACGCTGCCTGATCCAAATGTCACCACAGCTACGCCGATAAGGATAATAACCGCGAGGGCTAGAACAAAAAGTTTCGTACCCATTAGAATCCCGCCTC
>JAESUL010000335.1 GCA_016763115.1 Phycisphaerales bacterium
ACAGCATCCGCCGCTGCGCCCAAGCCCGCACCTCAAAATGCCCAGACCGCGGCAGCCCCCGAGACCACCGAAGCAATCGCGGATGCTCCCGCCGTCATTTCGCTTAAAGAAAAGATCGCCACCACGCTCGAGCCTATCGCCCAGCGGGCCATGACCGCCGCAGGGCCCATCGGTGCCAAAGCAGTGCTCGCACTCTCCAAACCACTCGCCAACAAATCGCCCGACATCCGCAACGCTGTGGGCTGGGTTGCGTTGTGGACCATGTTCCTGAGTGTGGTCGTCTGGGGCTGGGCGTTGTTCTTCAACACTTCAAGCGTCACCGCGCCGACGCAAGCGCCGACACCGATCGTCGCCCCCGAGATCACGCCCGGCGTGACCGCTTCGCATCAACCATAAACTATTTTTGCCGGTCTTACTCGTCGTTTTCAATCACGGGTTCAAGCGACGCCTGCGCCGCGAGCATCGCACGCCATTGGTTATCCAATGACCCAAACGAGATCCCCAACGCGTTGCGTGTTGCCTGGTCAAGTGTCTCGCCCTTGCCCATCTCGCCCAACCATGCGTTGCGTTTGTCCGCGCCGTAAAACTCGGTAATGTGATGAACCATCCCCCACCCCTGCAGATACACAAACATCGCGTGGTTGTTGGCCTCACCACCAAAGTCCGCTAGGAGATCCCAATCACGCAGTTCGTCATTGCGGCGCAACTTCACAAGCCGCTGCACGCGCGTGTCTGATTCACCCGCCCGAAACGGCTCGGCCGCGACCTCGGCGATCCCCTCAAGCACCCACCACGGCGCGTTGATCATCTCTTTTCCCATCGCAAAGCTCACCGCATGCCCGATCTCATGGGCCAGAAGCGTGTCAAATCTTTCGCCATCAAGATCCTTGCGCCCAAGGATCTTGATCGACTCGCCCGGCTCGTTCCATCCCGACAAATAATCCGTGTACGCCATCGAGATCGACGCCTGCAGCGAAGAAACATCCGGATACACCTTCACCGAGATATCCTCGTCAAGCTGCACCCCCAACGCCGATTCAACCTCGCTTCGCAGCTCGGGCACACGCTCAATGACCAACTCACGCGGCCCGTCAAACACATCGTCGCTGTACACCACGACCCCATCACCAACATCACGCGCCGTCCACGCACGCCCGGCAAACACCCACGCGCCCTCGGGCAACCCGACCGGCACGAACCGGGCCTCGAATGTGTACGAACGGTCGAGTTCCTCTTCAGCGATGTGCCAGACGATCTCGATCATCGTCACCGCTTCATCCGCGCCGTTCATCTCGATCATCGCATCCCACACCCGCGCGATCATCACATCCTCGACCGACTCCTCGATGCTCCCGTTCGCCCACGCCCGCTGCTCGGTTGCAAAGATCGGATCACCCGTATCGACCAACGCCATGTACGCGCCGGCGTCACCGCGATTGATCGCATCTTCCATCGAGAGCAAGAGCATGTCTATCGTCGCCGAAACCTCGGACACCGCGGGGACCGGCGCAATGACCGAACAAGTCAACACACCGGTCAACGCCCCGATCTGTGCGCACGCCAGCAACACTTAGAAATCCGCCTGGCGCGGCGCGCGTGGGAACGGGATCACATCGCGGATGTTCTGCATCCCCGTGCAGAAAAGAACCAACCGCTCGAACCCAAGCCCGAACCCCGCGTGAGGCACAGTCCCATACTTACGCAGATCGCGGTACCACCAATAATCATCCTTGTCCAGACCCATCTCCTCGATGCGTCCGTCGAGCACATCGAGGCGCTCTTCGCGTTGTGACCCCCCGACCATCTCGCCCACGCCCGGCACCAGAATATCCATCGCCGCCACCGTCCGCCCGGGCGCACCATCGGTGCCCTCGTCGTTGACCCTCATATAGAAAGCCTTGATGTCCTTGGGGTAGTTGATCACCGCGACGGGCTGCTTGAAATGCTTCTCGGTCAGGTACCGCTCATGCTCGGTCTGCATGTCGATGCCCCACTTCACCTGGTACTCAAACTTCTCGTTGCACCCATCAAGAATCTTGATCGCTTCGGTATAAGTAATCGTCTTCACCGGCGACTCAACAATCATCTTGAGCCGATCAATCAACCCCTTCTCGATCCGCAGGTTAAAGAACTCCAGATCATCCATCCGCGATTCAAGCAGATCGCTCGCACACCTCCGCAGCATCCCGCTTGCAAGCTCAATATCATCGTGCAGATCCGCAAAGGCAATCTCAGGCTCAATCATCCAGAACTCCGCCAGATGCCTCGAAGTGTTCGAGTTCTCCGCCCGGAAGGTCGGCCCGAAGGTGTACACCCGGCTCAACGAACTGCAAAAGGTCTCGACATTCAACTGCCCCGAAACAGTCAGGTTGGTTTCCTTGCCGAAGAAATCCTTGGAATAATCAATCTGTCCATCGTCGGTCTTGGGGATGTTCATGAAGTCCAGCGTCGAGACCTTGAACATCTCGCCCGCACCCTCGCAGTCCGAGCCCGTCACAATCGGCGTGTGTACCCAATAATAATCCTGCTCGTCGAGAAACCGGTGTACCGACTGCGACAACGCATGGCGAACACGCGCCACCGCCCCAAAGGTGTTCGTACGCGTCCGCAAGTGCGCAACTTCGCGTAAATACTCGAACGAATGGCGCTTGTTGGACACCGGGTAGGTATCGGGGTCCTCCACCCACCCGATCACACGGACCGCGCTCGCCTGGATCTCCACGCTCTGCCCCTTGCCCTGCGACTGCACGAGCACGCCGTCAACCTCGACAGAGCACCCGGTGTTGAGTTTGGCGATCTCAGATTCGTAGTTGCTGATATCGTGCCTGGCGACCACCTGGATCGAATCGAAGCAGGTCCCGTCATTGACCGCGACTAAGCTCAATCCCCCGTCGGCCTTGGAGTCTCGCTTCGTGCGGACCCATCCTTTTATAGTCAGTTCAACGCCGGGCTCGGCCGTCAACGCGTCTTTCACTTTCATCCATGCCATGGGGCACCTGTCCTCTCGGGAATAATTCCGTTCCGATCGCCATTCTCTACGGAACATCGCCCGCGGAAGGTGATGGTAGGTCGCCCATATCCGCCCGTGCGTCGCGTATCCTTGTTGCCCATGACCATCGCCGACGATATCAACCCGATCTCGCCCCTCGCCATGACCCGCGAGCAGTTCGTCGCTGCATGCGCCCAACTCGGCGTCGGGTCGGGACGCGCGAAAACCGGGTACGCCAAGGTCTACCGCCAAGGCATCGCCCACGCCCAGCCCGCCAAGATCACTGTTCCCCCCATCGTCAAACGACTCGAAGAACAAACTCCCGAAGGGCTCACGATCAAGTTCGTCCAACGCCTGCCCAACGACAACCACCAACTCGCCCACAAGGGCATCGATTTCGACGACATTGAATCCGTCATCATCCCCATGATCGGGCGATCGACCCGCAAGACCCATACGCTGTGCGTGTCCTCGCAGGTCGGGTGCGCGATGGGGTGCGGGTTCTGCGAGACGGCGCAGATGGGGCTGATCCGTTCACTCACGGCCGAAGAAATCGTCGCCCAGTGGTGGGCCGCCAAACACATCGAAGGCATCCACATCGACAACATCGTCTTCATGGGCATGGGCGAGCCGCTCGACAACCTCGACGAGGTCTTCCGCGCCATCGAATGCCTGACCGACCGCGCCGGCGCCGCCATCCCCATGTCGGCCATCACCATCTCCACCGTCGGACGCGTCGACGGGCTCCGCAGGATCAAACAACAAGTCCAGACCCACGGGTGGCGTAAACTCGGGCTCGCCCTCTCGCTCAACGCACCCAATGATCAAGTCCGTGATGAGTTGATGCCTCTGAATAAAAAATGGAACATGCAAGGACTTCAGGACATCCTCGTCGAGCTCCGCGAAGTGCGGGGCGGGCGAAAAATCATGATCGAATATGTCCTCATCCCCGGCGTCAACAACGCGAGCGAGCACGCCGCCCAGGTTGCTGAATGGATGAAACCGTTCATGAAAGGGACGATCGCCGCCGGAAAAAAACGCGGGCACGGCGGGCTCCTCAACATCATCCCCTACAACCCCATCCGCAACTCCCCCTGGCCCGCACCCACCGAAGCACAAGTCGAAGAGTTCGTCGGATGGCTCATGAACCACGGGATCTTCGTCAACCGACGCAGAACCAAAGGGCGATCGACCATGGCCGCCTGCGGACAGCTCGGCACCGAAGAAATCCGCAAACGAAATTTTGTACCCTTGACCACCAATCAGGAATGCAATGACTGAACACCTCTCAAATCCAACCGAGCGAAGGATCAAGAAAGGTCTCATCCGCACGCACCCTCGCCGCTCGCTGATCGTGTACCTCATCCTCGTCCTCGCATCAAACTTCGTTGACCAAGTGCTCGATTCAGATCGTATCTACTGGGGCAACCTCTACGCCGACCAACACAACGCACTCACGGTTGATGTCGATACAACCGGGCTCGCGGTCAACGAAAACCCGCTCAAATACCGCGTGATTGTTGAAGGCGACCCGGATTCCACCCTTCCACCCGTCCTGCTCATCCACGGCTCACCCGGAGCCGCCTACGGCTTCGAGCATCTCGCGCCCATGCTCGCCGAGGATGGTCGGCGTGTGCTTTTCTTCGATCTCCCCGGATTCGCATCCCAGGCAGAACCAATCTTCACGCGCCCTTCGGCATTTGAGGACTATTCATCCGATGCCTACGCCGATATTCTGTGGCGACTACTCCAAGCCATGGGCGAGCACGAACGCGTCCACCTCGTCGGGTGGTCCAACGGCGGGGCCGTCGCGCTCCGCATGATCGAAGAACACCCCG
>JAESUL010000336.1 GCA_016763115.1 Phycisphaerales bacterium
GGCGAAATTGTTCTCCGGGGACAGTTTCAAATTTTGTTCTAACTGTTTTACTCGCAATGTGTTATGCTGAATAAGACCGGATAAAATCAATATCCGGATGACTCACCCGGTCGGTTGCGCACACAACCGGCCGGTTTTTTGTAGACCTATTTCAAATCAGTTGGGCTTGAAATTTATTGGTGTGCAGTGAAAATTATTGTAGTAAACACAAACATTTTTGCCTTCGGACTCGTTTTCGGACAACAAGGTCGATAATATAGATTGCTTCATCTGCGAACTGTTCGTCGATGAGCGAGAAGACGAGAACGATCTGCCGTATGGTCTGCCATATATAGAGGAGGCACCAAATGCGTACCACAAATCAAATGAATGTTGCGGGATTGACCCTGGCCGCGTTGAGCGGGATGGCGATTGCCCAGTCGGGATTGGACCTTGATCGCGCGTACGCGGCCGAGCTTCGTGCCGATGCCGATTCACGCTCGAGTCTGTTGGGCGCTTCATCCAACGGCGCGGGGATCAATGTCCAGGTGATGACCCAGATGCGCTACACCGCCAACTTCCGCGACGAACTCACCGCCGGCGCACTCGGTGACAACGACACCACGGTTGGGTTCACCAACCCGCGGACGCAGGTCCGGTTGAGCGGGGCTGTTGAAGGCACCGATATCTCTGGTATGGTTGTCTTTGACTTTGGCAACGCAACCGACAATGGTCGGCACGCCGACGGTACGGCTGAGCTTCTCGTCGCGATGGGCGTGTGGGCGATCAATGATGACTGGACAATGTTGTTCGGTCAGTGGCACAACCCGGTTGTGGCCGAGGAAGGCTTCAACGCTGAGAACACCCTTGCTGTTGAGCGTTCGGGCATGAACGAGTTCTTCAATCCTGGGTACACCCAGGGCGTGGTGTTCGCGTACACGGGCAGCGACAGCTTCAAGTTTATAGGGGCACTCGCTGATGGTGCGACCTACGCGGGCAACCCGTCTCCGACCAACTCGGCAATTAACTCGCAGGCGGAGAACGATTTCGGGTTTACCGGGCGGTTTGATTACCTCGCTTCGGGCACTTGGGATCAGTTCGCGGACACGACCAGTTGGAAGGGTTCCAACTATGGTGCCAAGATTGGTGCTGGTTTCCATTACCAGACCGCCGGCGGCACCAATCCATCGACTTCGGCTGGTGGCGGCAACGCGATCTTTACCGCATTACTGGGCGAAGCGGTCGATGAGATGGATATCACCCTGTGGACCATTGATGCCCAGATCGAGGGCGACGGATGGAGCGTCTTCGCGGCGTATGTTGGGCACAAGCTCGATGCCAAGGGGATCACCGCGGGCAATGATCTCGACCTCACCAACCACGGCGTGGTGGTTCAGGGCAGCTACTTCTTCACCGATCAGTACGAGGTGTTCGCACGCTACGACGCGATTTTCTGGGACGATGTCCTGACCGCCGCTGGCGGAGCGGGCGCTGATGACACTTCGAGTGCGATCACGGTTGGCGCGAACTACTACTTTATTCCTGAGAGCCATGCCGCCAAGTTCACACTTGATGTGGTGTTTACTTTGGATAACAGTTTGGTTGCTGATGTGGTGACCGGTGCTGCGGGCGGGACTGTTGGGTCATCGGACTCGACCACGACGGGGCTCTTGGGGCTCTCGGAGAGTGAAACGATGATCCGTGGTCAGATGACGCTGCTGTTCTGAGCGTGATTTGCGCCCCTTTGTAGGGTAGTTGCTAATATTTTCTTCCGTATAAAATGTGCTTCTCGACCCTGTAAAGGGGGTTGAGGGCACTTTTTTTTCGTTTGGGGGCGACAAATCGATTGATAATGGGAGAATAGTGATAGCAAACATTGACGAGACAACGGATGATCGCCGATAAGTAGATCATCCGAACGGGGAATGTTTCCTCGCAACTGTGCAAGGTCCCGTCGGTGTTCACAAAGTGTTTATGGTCGTCGGATGTATAATGTTGCCGTCGGCCCGACCTCAAGAGTCATCCGGAGAATAACACCATGAATAAGAGCGCTCAAATCAGTGCGGCAATCCTGCTCGCAACAACCGCTGGACTCGCTACCGCGGGTTCACTCGATGCAGACCGTGCGTACGCATCGGAACTCAAGGCAGACGCGGCCACCCGCAGCAGCCTCAATGTTGGCAACGCCAACAACATCGAGGTCGAAGTTGACCTCACATTCACCTACAGCTACAACGACCGCAGTGGCGCATCGCTCGGCGATGACGGCACCACCGTCGGTTTCGCCCTCGGCGAAGCACAGGTTCGTATCTCCGGTGATGTCACCGAGAACATGAGCGCAACCGTATCGTTCGACTTCGGTCCAGAAGACGGCGTGGGCTTCAGAAGCTTCCTCGGCTCACGCGGCGGCTCGGCCATCCTCGAAGACGCATTCGTTGACTGGGAAGTCAACGATTCGTTCTCGCTGCGTATCGGTCAGTTCATTCCTAACTTCTCATCGGAAGCAAACACATCGGAGCGCAACACGCTCTCGCTGTACCGCTCGGTTTCCCATGAGTTCCTCAACACCCCGTCCTGGACACAAGGTGTTGAAGCCCACTTCGGTGGCGACAACTGGGCTGGCACCATCGGTTTCACCGATGGCTTCGGAGCAGGCAACACTGGCATCGCCGATCTCGCTTCGAGTTCAAGCTCGGCTGCTGCTGAAGCAGACTACGCATTCCATGCCCGTTTCGACTACTATAGCGACTCGGACCAGGCACGCTTCAATGACCAGACCTCGTGGAAGGGTTCATCGAACGCATGGCGCGTCGGTGGTGGCATCGCGTTCGCGACCGTTGGTGACACCAACCCAGCGTTCGGCGGAGCTTCCGGTGTTGATGGCCTCTTCTGGAACATCGATGCAGCATTCGAGGGTGACGGCTGGACCGTTCGTGCTGCCGTCTTCGGCACATCGATCGATCCTGATGGCGGCACCTCGTTTGACGACATGGGCTTCGAAATCGGCGGCTCGGTCTTCATGAGCGATCAGTGGGAACTCTTTGCCCGCTACGACATGATGATCCTCGACGATAACGGTGCCGGTCTTATCGGTGCTGGTGTTGATGACAGCTTCAGTTTCGTCGGCATTGGTGCGAACTACTACTTCGTTCCAGAGTCACACGCTGCGAAGTTCACCGTGGACGCAACATTCACCCTCGATGACAGCACCAACATGGATGCTCTCATGGGTGGTTCTGGTTCGAACGATCCAGATGTGACGGGCGTTCTTGGCCTGTCCGAC
>JAESUL010000337.1 GCA_016763115.1 Phycisphaerales bacterium
AGCGAGTATCTCTGGAAACTCGAGCAACCCGCCCACGCTGTAGCGAATCAATACTTTGTTGGCGCCATCAACCGCGTCGGAACCGAGGCACCCTGGAACATCGGCAAGTTCTACGGGCAGTCCTACTTCTGTAATCCACGCGGGCAGATCATGGTCGAGGGTTCACGCGATGATGACGAGGTGATCATCGCCGATCCGGATCTTGATATGATCCGCGAGGTCCGCGATACCTGGCAGTTCTTCCGCGATCGCCGCCCTGAAAGTTATGACCGCTTGACCGAGATCTGATTTGCAAAGCAGCCCCACCAACCCGTTGTCCAACGCCGACCTTGCGCCGGTTTCCAGTGACGAACGCACCTGGAGCGCGTGGAATATCTCCGCACTCTGGATCGGGATGGCTGTATGTATCCCGACCTACATGCTCGCAGCGGGCATGGTCAAACTCGGCATGAACTGGTGGCAGGCAACGCTCACCGTGATGGCAGGCAACATGATCGTGCTTCTGCCAATGATCCTCAACGGACACGCTGGCACCAAACTCGGCGTGCCGTTCCCGGTGCTCGTTCGCGCGAGCTTTGGGATCTCCGGCGCCCATGTACCTTCGATCGCACGATCGCTTGTTGCCTGCGGATGGTTCGGTATTCAAACTTGGATAGGCGGCAAAGCCCTCTACACGATCCTCGGTGTGCTCCGTGTATTTGATCCAGCACTAGATACGAGCGTCTTGCCCATCCTTGGCATCACCGCGATCCAGTTCGCCAACTTCCTTGCCTTTTGGTTGATCCATATTGCCATTGTGATAAAAGGTGTTGAATCTATTAAGAAACTCGAATCATGGGCAGCCCCATTCCTGATCGCTTCGGGAGTTGCACTCCTCATCTGGGCGTTGCTCAAGGTTGATAAACCGAGCGAGCTATTCACCTCCAAAACAAACTATGCAGAAGGCTCTAGCTTCTGGAAGGTGTTCTTCCCCCAACTCACCGCAATGGTTGGATTCTGGGCGACGCTTAGCTTAAACATCCCCGACTTCACCCGCTACTGCAAGTCACAGAAGGACCAAGCGATGGGCCAACTCATCGGGCTACCTCCAACAATGACCCTCTTCTGTTTCATCGGCATAATCGTCACCGGCGCCACGGTCGTCATCTTTGGTGAAGCCATTGGAGACCCCGTCGACCTCGTTGCCAAGATGGGATCGCCGATCGTTGTTGTCATCTCGATGATCGCGTTGCTGATCGCCACGCTCTCGACCAACCTCGCCGCCAATGTGGTCTCGCCCGCCAACGGGTTCTCGAATATCTCCCCAACCCGAATCAGTTTTCGCGTCGGCGCACTGGCAACCTGCGCCATCGGCGTAATCATCATGCCCTGGCGGCTCGTCGAAGACATGGGCGCCTACATCTTCATTTGGTTGATCGGATACTCCGCCCTGCTCGGCCCCATCGTCGGAATCATGCTCTGCGACTACTTCATTATTCATAAAACCAAAATCGATACCGATGAACTCTACAATGCCAACGGGCGGTACAAAGGTATCAATTGGCGAGCGATGATTGCACTTGGCATAGCCATACTTCCAAATGTTCCCGGATTCATCAATGCCGCATCACACAAATCGATATTCCCAAGCTACTTCGACAGCATCTACACCTACGCCTGGTCCGTTGGCGTGCTGATCTCCGTTGTGCTGTACTGGATACTGATGAAATCGAAATTTCAACCTCAAACTCAAGCCTAATCTGTACTTTCAAGGACCCGACCATGACCACCAAAACCGCCCCGGCATTGCCCGTATTCAACCACAAACCTTCGCCTTATTGCGGCCCATCGAAAGCCGAAACCTTGGCCATGCGCCAAGAGTTCCTCTCACCCGCCATCCTGATGTACTACAAAGACCCCGTCATGATCGTCGAAGGCTCAATGCAGTACCTCTTCGACGAAACAGGCAAACGCTACCTCGATGGGTTCGCCGGCATCGTCACCGTCTCCGTCGGTCACTGCCATCCAAAGGTCATCGAAGCTATCCGCGAACAGAACGAACGCTTCCAGCACACCACCACCATCTACCTTCATCCAAACATCGCGCAGTACGCAAAGAAACTCGCATCAACTTTTCCCAAAGACTCCGGGCTCTCCGTCTGCTACTTCACCAACTCGGGATCTGAATCCAACGACCTCGCCCTGCTCATGGCCCGCGCCTTCACCGGCAACTACGACATCCTCGCACTCCGCAACGCCTACCACGGCATGTCCCCCACCTCCATGGGATTGACCGCGCTCAACACATGGAAATCTCCCGTTCCCCAAGGCTTCGGCGTTCATCACGCCAAGTGCCCCGACATGTACCGCGGCCCCTTCGGCTACGACGATCCCGACGCCGGAGCGAAGTACGCAGCCGATGTTGACGAGGTCATCCGCTTCTCAACATCCGGGCAGGTCGCGGCGTTCATCGCCGAACCAATCCAAGGCGTCGGCGGCACCGTCGAACTGCCCGATGGCTATTTGAAGCATGTATACAAGTCTGTACGGGCCGCGGGCGGGCTGTGCATCTCCGACGAAGTCCAGGCCGGATTCGGCCGCACTGGCACCAAGTTCTGGGGCTTCGAGAACCAGGGTGTCACCCCCGACATTATCACCATGGCCAAAGGCATGGCAACGGCGCACCGTGCGGCGCGGTCGTCACCCGCGCCGATATCGCCCAGACCATGGCCCAAAGATTACATTTCAACACCTTCGGCGGCAACCCCGTCTCCATGGCCCAATGCGACGCAACCCTCGACATCATTCTCAACGAGAACATCCAGAAACGAGCACTCGAAATCGGTGCGTACCTCATGGACGGGCTCCGCGATCTGCAATCGCGCCACAACGCCATCGGCGATGTCCGTGGCAAAGGACTGATGATCGGTGTTGAACTTGTCAAAGATCGAACGACCAAAGCACCCGCTTCAGTTATGTGCGCCGATGTGTTCGAGCGTGCCAAAGACCTCGGGTTGCTCATCGGCAAAGGCGGGTTGTATGGCAATGTACTTCGGATCAAGCCCCCGATGTGCATTACACGCGACGATGTTGATTTTATGATCCGCGTGCTCGATATCGCGTTTACACAAGCCGCAAAGTAAGGACTCGACATGCCACTGCTGATAAAAAACGGGCGAATCATCACCGCGACCGATGACTACCATGCGGACATTTTTTGCCAAGACGAGACGATTACAAAAATCGAATCGTCAATAGATGCATCAGAGTTACCCAGCGACACCGAGGTCATCGACGCATCGGGCAAGTATGTATTCCCAGGATTTATCGATCCTCATGTGCATATCCACCTGCCTTTCATGGGGTCAAACGCGATTGACGATCATGAGTCCGCCTCCAAAGCGGCCCTCGTTGGCGGGACCACCACACTCATCGAAATGATCTGCCCCGGCCCCGACGACGAGCCTCTCAACGCTTTTCATGAGTGGAACACGATGGCCGACAAGTTGTCCGTCGTGGATTACACCTTCCATATGGCCGTCGTTCGTTTCGATGACCTCGCACGCAAACAACTCACACAAATAGTCAATGAGCACGGCATCGCCTCATTCAAAGTCTTCCTCGCCTACAAGGGCGCACTCAACCTCAACGATGGTGATCTCTTCGACCTGCTCACCATGGCCAAGCAACTCGGTGTTATCACCACCGCCCATTGCGAGAACGCCGACGCGATCGATGCGATGCAGTCCAAACTTATCGCCGAGGGAAAGACCGGCCCTGAGTGGCACGAGCCCTCGCGCCCCGTGTGCGTCGAGGCAGAGGGCGTCAGTCACCTTGCGACCTTCGCCGAGTTGACCGGCGCCCACATCTACGCCGTTCACACCTCATGCACCGCTGCGGTTGAGGCCGCGGTTGCTGCCCAACTGCGAGGCGTGAACATCTGGGTCGAAGCCGTCGCCCCGCACCTCACCCTCGATGAAACCTACGCGCAAAAGCCTGATTTCATAGGGGCAAAGTATGTCATGTCGCCGCCGCTACGAGAAAAATCCAATCAGGCAACACTCTGGAACGGGCTTAAGTCCGGCGTGATCTCCACCATCGGAACCGACCACGCCCCGTTCAACTTCAACGGTCAAAAAGACATGGGCAAAGATGCCTTCACCAAAATTCCCAATGGCATTCCCTCTGTCCAAGAACGAATCGATCTCATCCACACCTTCGGCGTGCTCACCAACAAAATTGACCTCAACACCATGGTCAGCGCGTGCAGCACCAAGGCCGCCCAACTCTTTGGGCTCTATCCACGCAAGGGTGCCATCAGCATCGGAGCCGATGCCGACCTCGTGGTGTATGACCCGAACTGCAAGCACACACCAAGTGTTAATTCCAGTTATTCACAGGTTGATTACAACGCCTTCGATGGCTGGGAACTTACGGGGCGATCATCCGTCGTCACCGTTCGAGGACAGATCCAAGCACGCGATGGTGAGTTCGTCGGCACCGTCGGCAGAGGCAACCTCCTCAAACGCAAACCAACCCACTTTTAGCACGCAGTATCTGCAACTAATCGTTCGAGACCAGTTTGTTGGATTGCTCAACGAACTTATCGCCTTCCCACGCGGTGTCCTTGGTGATCATGCCCTCGCGTGTTGCTTTCTTGGCGGCCTTCGCCTCGGCCTGTCGCTTGACAAGATCAGCGTGCGTCGTGAAGTACTTCAACGAATGACCGCGAAAATCTTCGATGGACTCAAATCCGTGCTTATCCATAAACGCGCTGAGTTCATCGCACATCCGCCCGGCGAGTTTGTATCCGTGAACCATCACGCCTGTACAGACCTGAACAGTGGAAGCACCGAGCAGAATAAACTGGGCCGCGTCATCGCCGGATTCAACCCCG
>JAESUL010000338.1 GCA_016763115.1 Phycisphaerales bacterium
AGATCGAGCCGATGATGGGCGGCAAGCTGCTGCCGACCTGTGTCACCGAAGCAAGCGAGGGCATGGTGGTCTTTACCGAGAACCCCAAAGCCATGGCCAACCAGAAAGCGGTCATGGAGTTCTTGCTGATTAACCATCCGCTGGATTGCCCCGTGTGCGATCAGGCGGGCGAGTGTGGGTTGCAGGATTATTCGTACCAGTTTGGTCGCGGGCATTCACGGTTCCAAGAGCAGAAGGTCAAATCACCCAAAAAGAACATGGGCCCCAATATCTACATGTACTCCGACCGGTGTATCTTGTGTACCCGGTGTGTGCGGTTTACGGACGAGGTTTCCGAGACCAAGGAACTGATGATCGATGGTCGGGGCAACAAGGCCACGATTGATATTTTTCCCGGCGTGCCGTTGGACAACCCGCTGGCATCCAATGTGGTGGACTTGTGCCCGGTGGGGTCGCTGCTGGATAAGGATTTCCTCTTTGCGCAAAGAGTGTGGTTCCTCAAGAAGACCGCGGGGATTGATCCACTGACGAGTTCTGGTGACAATATCTGGATCGAGCACAACCAGGGCAAGCTGCACCGGATCAGGCCTCGCGATAATATGGATATCAATACCTGGTGGATGACCGATGAGGTCCGCTACGGGTGGAAGTTCGTGCATTCCGAAGATCGGATTACCGCACCAACCCGGCGTGAGCATGGGATGATGGTGCCGGCGAGTTGGCAGGGTGCGTACAACCAGGTGCTTCGTGTCTTTAAGGCCGCCAAGGAGGCGGGCAAGAAAACCGCGATCGTGGTGTCTCCGATGCTGACGACCGAGGAAGCTTTCGGACTTGTGCAGATGATCCGTGCATTGGATGCCGAGGCTTCGTTGTTCTTCGGGCCTGTACCGATGCAGGGCGAGGATCAGCAGTTTGCCAATCCCAACGCGGATAAACCCTTCACGATGCGTGCCGAGAAGGCACCCAATGCACGAGGTATCAAGCGGGTGCTTGAAGCGTTCGGCGGGTTCAAGGAGTTCGGCACGCTTTCGCGCAACGCCGACGAGTTTGGTGCGGTGGTGTTGACGGCGAACTATTCGAGCGATTGGGTGACGGCGGAGACCGCCGAGGGCTTCAAGAACACGCCGATGATTGTGATTGATACCTTGCGGACGGTGCTTTGTGATCGGGCGCAGGTGGTGCTTCCCTCGGCGACCTTCGCCGAGAAGGCGGGCTCGTTCGAGAATGTCGACGGCATTGCCCAGCACTTTGACCAAGCCATCCCGACACAACACGCTTCTAAGAGCGAGGGGCAGATAGCGATTGATCTGTGCGAACTGGCCAACGGTCAATCGCTTATCGAGCCCGCGGTCGCCGGCAGCGTGCAGATCGTCGATGAACAGCCCGGGCAGGTTCCGGCGGCGTCCGATGCGATCATGATGGTTCGCGGCTCTTTGTTTGACGACGCGGCGGTTCGTGTTGCGATGGGCGAGGCGGATTCGGGGCTCAGGGCGTATGCTGCGGGCGTTCGGTTTGTTGAATCCGATGGCTGGTTGAATCCGACATGGCGGTCGTTAGTCTCTAGATTTATCGAGTGGTATTGAATAAAACACGCACACCGCCGGATGGACGGTGTGCGTGTGCGCCGTGAACGGGCGGCTTGTGGTTTGAGCGCGGCGGCAAAAACACGCCGTGACAAGGTTGATATCGAACCTGAGAAGAAGTACTTAGCTTGTCGCGTGGATGACGGCCCGGGTGATGTGCCCCTTGGCGTGCTTGGCCGATTGCTTGATCGCATTCACGGCCCGGTGCCCGCTGCGAACCACAGCGCGGATCGCGGCCGGCGGGGCGCCGTTCTTTTCGAGTTGGGCAACACACGCCTGGACCACATTGCGGATACGCTGGATCGCTGCCTGCTCGCGATGATTGATCGTGCCCTTGGCGGCTTTGCCGGTGGCGATGATTACGCGATCGGGTGCGCCATCGTTGTCGAGCACGCGGATGGAATGCACGGTGCTTGTGGCTACTTGGCGATTGAAATCGATGGTGTTCTCGGCGATCTCTGCAACGCGTGCAACACACCGCTGGGCGAGCGTGGGCCCGTCGTCTTGGGCGAGTGCGTGCGGGGCACAGATCGAGAGAAGCAACGCGAGAAAACCGAGACGGATCGTGGATGTCCACATAAGGAGACCCTCCTGCATGGGAGTTGTTGGCACACGGGGATAAACCGCGCGGCTGATCGCGTGTGCCGGGGAACCGGGATGAATCCACAAGCCGAGCGTTCGGGTGCGTGACGAACGATTCGACACGAGCCCAACGGGGCAGCGAGAGGTTGATTGCAGGTTTGGTGATGTTTTCTGCCCTACGATGGTTTATGCTTCTCTGGATTGTGCTGGCAATACTTCTCGCGCTCATCACGAGTGTTTTCACGCTTGTTTGGTGGTGGATCGGTGACCAGTGGGCCAATGAGGAACATAAAAAATTCAAGCACACCAAGGATCTGAAAACTTCCGAGCACACCCGCGTGATTCAGGATGTCCAAGTGAACGGCTCGGCGGATGGCGAGGGTGTTGCCAATGACTGAGCAAGGTAAAACGGATCAGGTGCCACGGTTTGTATTTTCGCGCATCGCGGTGGGGATCATCGCGTTGGTCTGGGTTCTTTCGGGGACGATGAAGGCGCTCGACCCGGCCGGGTTTATTGACATGATCCAGCAGCACCGGGTGATCGGCGATATGTACCGTGGGTACGCGATGTATGTTGGGCCCGGCGAGATTGTGCTCGGGTTGGTGCTGGTCTTTGTGCTCGGATCAGAACTGAGAAAACCATTCGGGCGAGCGGTGCTCGTGCTCTCGTTGCTGGTGATCGTCGCGTTCACGGTGTACCTCAACATGGTGGACCCGGTGGTGCTGCAAGAATCCGGGTGCGGGTGTTTGAGTGATTTTCGGATCGCTTCGGGGATCGAGGGATCGCAGTATTTTATTGCGATGTTGCGCAATGGATTGCTCGCTGCGATGCATGTTATCGCGATCGTTGGACCGATCGTGACAATGCGGAAGATGCCTCAGATCAACGCCAATGCTTTGGCGTAAACCTTTTCGAGATCGTTGACCATTGTTTGGGCGCTGAACATGGTGGCGCACATGGCGCGTCCGCGTGTACCCATCGCGGCGCGTTCGTTCGGGTGATCGTGCAGCCAGACTACTG
>JAESUL010000339.1 GCA_016763115.1 Phycisphaerales bacterium
CAGATATTTATTATTTTTTTAATTACGAGGTCTCTCAGACAGTAATAGGGTATGCCTAAGTAATTTTTATCCTTGCCCCTTAAGTTCTTATACTGGTTGTTTGGACTGTAATGTTGGCGAAAATGGAAATTGATAACCGCCTGCGAATCGCAGGCGGTTTTTAGTTGGCAGAACTCGCAAAGTCATCTTGCACGGACCTAAAGGGCAGAGTAGTCCTACAGCACGGCAGCATTGAGTTCATTTTCGGGATCTTCGACGCAGACCCATGACTGAAGCGATTGCGAAGAATGAAACGGGGCCCGGTGCTGGAACAATGGAAAAACTCGCGTTGCTCACATCGAAGTAGTCCGTGCCTGCATTGTCCATCCGAACACGGATCCAGACATCCTCGGCGTTGATATCCGGGAGCAACCAATCGTAGGTGTGGATGCTGTTGACGCTGGTATTGCCTGGTTCGAGGTCCATAGCGAGTTCGATCCATGAGCCGGTTGAACTCTCGGTCGAGTACCAGATATCCCAGTTCTGCTGGTTGTGGCGGATATCAATTCCCCACTGGATTGTCAGGAACTCGCCGCTGTTGTACACTCCACCGCTATTGGGTTCGAGCACCGTAATATGGGCCGATGTGGTGCTGGCAAGGAATGCAAGCCCCGCGGTAGCGGCGAATGAAGTTTTTCGAGTCGTCTTTGAGAACATAGGTACCCCTCCGATCGGTGTGCCCGGCATTCAACGCAATGCCGAGGCTCTTACCGATTCAGGGCAAGCATACTACGGATATGGGAGATTGCCAAGAATATCAGACGATGATTCTTATTACGGGCACCCGGCGGTTTTTTTCTGTGTGTGAATGCTGATAGACTCTCACTATGCTTGGGTTGCGCCCGAACTGTGAATGCTGTGATTGCGATCTGCCCGCAGATTCACCGGAGGCGATGATCTGTAGCTTTGAGTGCACCTTCTGCCGATCGTGTGTGGAAACACGGTTGAACAAGGTATGCCCCAACTGCGGCGGCGGATTCGAGAGACGCCCGATTCGTCGGGCAAAAATGCTGAATAAATACTCCACATCGACCAAGCGTGTGTCTCAGCGGTGCTGATTGTGATAAGCGACGACCCATCCCTGAACTATTTCAGGGAGCCTTTCGGTCACTTCTGATCCAAAGAGAACTTCGTCAACATAACCCATATGCAGCATGTCAATGATTCGGCAGAGATACGGTTTGCCCATGTTCCACCATGTAAAATGGGCATCGATCATGAGCAGGTGGATAATTTTTATCTGTTCGTGTTCCGAGAGTTCTTCTAGTTCCATTCCATCAAGGAGGGTCTCATAGACACCGCCGGCGACACGGCTTCCAAATGTGGTGGTGTAGTAGTATTCTTTGATTTCCCATATTGAGATTGGATTTACAACACTTGGAAAGGCGCCGTCAACACGACGGGCGAGCGTTCGCAAGGGCTGACCGTCTTGGGTGATGGTCGTCAACTCGCGTGGGTCGAAGTTGCAAGGAAGTCCATTTGTATTCGCTTCAACAATCATATTGATGATGCAGGTAAAGAAGGCGTGCTCTTTCTTTTCGCCCCTCTGTTTATTCATCGGAAGTGGGCATTTGGGATTCAGTTGCCTCTTCAGTTTATTGAACTCTGCTTTCGCTTTCTTAGCGTCCATGAGCCTCGGTTCGACATAGGTGTTGAGTACTTCAGCGCGGTACTCAAAATATTGGATGAGATCTCGTCCAAAGCGTGTTGGTGTATTATTGGCGTTTACCAAGTGGTGTGTAGAGAGATCAATTTTGTGGTATGCTTTGAGGATATCGTCCATTGAAGGGACAATGACATCGCCTTTTTTGCTGTAGCCGACATATTGCCCGATGGTTCGGACATTTGCCCAGAAGTGCTTTGGTTGCTCGAGAAAGCGTTGGTCTGGAATCATCTTTCTGATTCCTCGTAACGATGGATAAACTCTTGCAGGGAGATTCCGAGGGCGGAGCAGACTTGTTCCAGTTCAAGGAGATCGAGGCAGCGTTCGCCGGATTCGTACTTGCTGACAAACGACTGGGGGCTGGCGAGCTTGTCCGCAAGATCGACTTGGCGTAGCCCGGCATCATCGCGCACTTGGCGGAGCAGATTTTGAAGCCGCTTGAGTTTGAGGGAATGCAAGGATCGTTCCATGGTGTGGAAGGCTAGGCATACTTGACAAATATCCAAAATTGGGATATGGTCAGGTGAATCGAAAGGTGGTGTGCAATGGGTACACAAACAGATCTCTTTGGTCAAACGGTCACGATGTACTCTCGCCCGGCTTGCGGTGGGTTGTTGAAGTGGATTGGCAATAAGTACAAAATGGCGGAGGAGATCTGCTCCCATTTTCCTACTGAGTACGGAGTTTTTTATGAGGTCTTTGCGGGGAGTGCCTCGGTTTTGGCGACAGTTGCTCCCCAGCGTGGGGTTGGTTCGGATACATTTGGTCCATCGATCGAGATTTGGCAGACGCTGCAGAGTGATCCTGAGCTACTCAAGGAATGGTATCGTGAGCGATGGGATCGGTTGATGGCTGGCGATCATCGTGAGCGGTATGAAGAAGTGAAAGCTTCCTACAACGCAAATCCAAATGGTGCGGACTTCTTGTTTTTGACTCGCTCGTGCTATGGCGGTGTGATTCGGTTCCGCAAAGCAGATGGGTACATGTCCACTCCGTGTGGTCCACATAGACCAATTCCGCCCGAGTCCTTTGCTCGTCGAGTAGATGAATGGCATCGTCGGCTCATCAACTGCATTTTTCAGCAGGCTGATTATCGAGAGGTGATGTCCCAAGCCCAGAGCGGCGATCTTGTGTATTGCGATCCGCCCTATACCCATTCTCAATCAATCCTCTACGGAGCACAGGATTTTCATCTTGAACAGTTATTTGTGCAGATTGCGGAGTGCAAAGAACGGGGCGTCTTTGTAGCATTGAGCATTGATGGTACTAAGATGTCCGGCGGGCTTGTTTGCGATCTTCCGATTCCTGTCGGGCTCTTCGAGCAAGAGATCTCGATTCGTGTTGGGCGTTCAATGCTCAAGCGGTTTCAGATGAACGGGCAGAGCCTTGAAGGGCACGAGGTCACTGATCGACTTTTATTGACCTATTGATTTCTTGGCAATCGCTGCCGCTTGGGCAATTACCTGCTCGAAAGCATCGAAATCCAACTGCGTTGCGCCGTCGGACCAGGCTTCTTTCGGGTTTGGGTGGCATTCGACAAAGAGGGCGTGCACACCGATCGCCGTTGCGGCTTTGGCGAGGTGCTCTGCGCGATCGGGGCGGCCTCCGGTTTGTTCGCCGCTGCCGGGCAGTTGGGTTGAATGGGTGACATCAAAGCACACCGGGGGCGGGCCGAGGGCGGTGAATGAGGTGCAATCCAGTTCCATCATGTCGGCGATGCCGATGAAGTCATTGACGAGCCGGTGGTACCCGAAGAAGGTGCCTCGCTCGGTGAGCATGAGGTTGTCGCACCCGGCTTCGGTGGCTTTGCGGACCGGGCCGACCATCTCGCCGGGTGAAAGGAACTGCCCCTTTTTAATATTCAATCCACGCCCGTGTGCTTTGGCGGCTTGGGCCGAGGCGACCACCAGATCCGTTTGTCGGCACAAGAACGCGGGGATCTGGATCAGGTCTACGACGGCAGCGATTGCGTCGGCCTGCTCGGGGGCGTGGATGTCGGTGGTGGTGGGGATGCCAAGTTCTTGTTTGATGGCGGCGAAATGCTCGAGCCCCTGCTCGATCCCGTTGCCTCGCTTGGAACTGATCGAGGAGCGATTGGCTTTGTCGAAACTGGCCTTGAAGATGTAGGGCAGGTCGAGGGAATCGCAGACGGCTTTGCAATGTTTCCCGACCTCAATCCCCATTTCGAGCGATTCGAGGGTACACGGGCCTGCGATGATGGCGAGGGGCTGGGCGGGCCCGATGCGGATTTGGGCGACAGAACACAATCGTGGTGGAGTCTGGGTCATGGGCAAGGGTAGGGGGTCGGGGAGTGGATAACCGGGGTTTTAGGTTTGGGGCAAACCCCCCAGAATGTGTTGAATGGGGCAGTATTGTGTATAATTACACACAAAGATAGAGACATCGGGGTGGTGAATTGGTAAGGTGCGTGTCTGAATCACTCCCCTCTCGAGATCGCAGCGAAACCGCTGTGAGGCATTCAAGCCCGTCCACCTGCACCAGTGACGGGCACCCCAATTGATGTTTCTCGCTCGCACCGCCAAGAATCCAGTCTTGGCGGGCGATCTCGCGCGCCGAGATTGTGTGTTTGGGTGCGTGACTCGTTCATGTTGGTGTGTATGATTTGGTCCTTGGGCGAGTAGCTCAGTTGGCTAGAGCGTTCGCCTTACACGCGAAATGTCGTGGGTTCGAGTCCCTCCTCGCCTATATACGCCTGACCGTAAGGAAGGGCACCAAGCAGCAAGGATTAGCCGATGTGCTGGTCCTTGTTTCGTTTTTGAGATCAATAAACGATCGGCACCGGAGAGAACGCTTGGCCGCACGGTTTGGCGTGCTGAAACGGCAGGATATCTTGTGCACCTTGAACTCTTCAGCCAAGGGTGTTCATCAGCGAACCAGCACATGAGGGGTTTGGAGTTCGGACTATACTGGTCTGTGAATCTGCTCGATTGCCTTTATATCCCGATCGGTATTGTGACGGCACCGCTCTGGGCGCGTAAAAAGCGCGACGGGTGGGGGCAACGCTTCGGGCATATTCAAGAGATGCTCCAACTTCGAGAAGGTGGGGCAACTCGCAAACGGGTGCTGCTTCATGCTGTGTCGGTGGGCGAGGTCAACGCGCTGCGTGCGTTGGTGCCGATGCTTGGTGAGCAGGTCGATGTTGTCGTCTCGACCACCACCGACACCGGGCTCGCCCGCGCTGTGCAACTGTTCGCAGAGATTGAATCATGCGAGGTGGTGCGGTACCCGCTGGATTGCTCTTGGATGGTCCGCCGATTTCTTGATGCGGTCAAGCCGGATGTAGTGGGGTTGGTCGAGCTCGAGGTCTGGCCCAACTTTGTCAAGGCGTGCGTTCGTCGAGACATCCCGATCGGACTCATCAACGGGCGGCTATCGGCTCGTTCGTTCAAGGGGTATAAAAAGCTCCGCCCGCTCCTCCGCCCAACTTTTCGTAGGCTTGCGTTCGCGTGCATGCAGGATGCGAGCTACGCCGAGCGCGTCACCGCGATGGGGGTGCCCGAGGCTCGGGTGTCGGTGACGGATTCAATGAAATGGGATTCGGTGGATGTCGATCGCGCGTCGGAGGGGGCATCGGACCGTGCGCTTAGCATCGCGTTGTCGATGGGGCTTGATCTGAGTCGACGGATTGTGGTCGCCGGCTCGACGGGCCCAAATGAAGAACATTGGATCAGCCAAGCGTGCCCGGATGATGTACAACTCATTTGCGCACCGCGCAAGCCCGAGCGGTTTGATGAAGCGGCCGCCGCGATGGTGGGGTGTACCCGTCGATCCCGAGGCTTCGATTCGACGAAAACGAATACCCGGTTCTTGCTCGACACCATCGGCGAACTCTCGACGGTGTACGAACTGGCGGATGTCGTGATTGTTGGACGGTCCTTCTGCAACCTCTACGGCTCGGACCCCATCGAGCCCGCCGCCCTCGGTAAGCCCGTCATCATCGGGCCGAACAACTCAGATTTCACCGACG
>JAESUL010000340.1 GCA_016763115.1 Phycisphaerales bacterium
CGCAGCCGTTGAGCCTACAAATGACGAGCTCCGCGAGCAGATTGCTTCTATGCAGAAGATGATGGGGCAGGTGCTCGAATCCACCCGGCGCACGGCAATTACGGTCGGGCGCAACGATTCGGAGACTATGCTCCCGCCCGGTGAGATGCCCGCGCCGCTGATGGCGCAGTATGTCAAGATGATTGACAACGATGTCCCCGTCGCGGTCGCTGACAAGATCGTCGGCATCGTCCGCGATCGGCTCGACGCACGCGAACTCGCCGACATGACCGTGGTCCGTCAGGCGTTGTTGCGTGAAATCGAACAGACCATCGAGACGCGATCGGAATCATTGCTCACCGTCGCAGCGACATCGGGTGCGACCGGGCGTCCGCGTGTGATCGCGTTGATCGGTCCGACCGGTGTGGGCAAGACCACGACCGTGGCCAAGCT
Organism: Phycisphaerales bacterium; assembly: GCA_016763115.1. Classification (GTDB taxonomy): domain Bacteria; phylum Planctomycetota; class Phycisphaerae; order Phycisphaerales; family UBA1924; genus UBA1924. The sequence continues at coordinate 433 of JAESUL010000340.1, forward strand.
CGCGGCGACCTACAAACTTCGGCATCATAAAAAGGTCGGGCTGATCACCTCGGACACCTACCGGATTGCGGCCGTCGAGCAGTTGCGGACCTACGCCGGGATCATCGGGCTGGAGATCAAGGTCGTGACCACGCCGGATGAGATGAAGGTTGCCATCGAAGAGCTCAGCGAGATGGATGTGCTGATTATCGACACTGCGGGGCGTTCGCAGAACAACGCCCGTCGGCTCGACGAGCTCAAAGCCCTCGCAGAGGCTGCCAACCCTGATGAGACCCACCTGGTGCTCTCGACGACGGTGGGGGAGAATGTCCTCAGAAAGACCGCCGAGCGATTCATGCCTTTGGGCCCCGACCGGTGTATCCTTACCAAACTTGACGAAGCCGTGACGACCGGCCCGATTGCGGGGTTGACCGGGCGAATCGGGCTGCCGTTGAGTTTTATTACCATCGGGCAAGAAGTGCCCGATGACATCGAGCCGGCGCGTGCAGATCGGCTCGCCAGAGCAGTACTCGACGGCCCCGAGGCCGTGGTGAGGAGCGAGGAAGACGGATGAGCCAAGCAGTTTCGGCGCACAACGATCCGAGCAACAACACGCCCGATGGCGATGACCAAGCGTCACGCCTGCGGGAACTTGTCAACACCTTCGGTCGCGCCGACAACGGGCAACAGCCAGTCCATCAACCACCCCAGCAGGTCCAGCCCCCCGCCCGACGAGTCCCCATCATCGCGATCGCATCGGGCAAGGGAGGCGTCGGGAAAACCACCACCTCGGTCAACCTGTCGATTGCGCTGGCCAAAAACAACCGCCGGGCGTGTTTGCTCGATGCGGATCTTGGTCTTGCCAATGCCGATGTCCTCTGCGGGCTGATGCCCAAGGTTCGGCTCGAATCGGCGGTCGTCGAAGACCCCAACTTCACCCTCGAAGACCTCGCCATCGACGCACCGGGCGGGTTTCGGCTCATCCCCGGATCGGTCGGCATCGGACGAGTGGGCGAACTGGACGAACAAGAGCGATCCATCTTGCTGCAAAGGCTCGATGACCTCCATGCCTACAACGATGTGGTGCTGATTGACACGAGCGCGGGTTTGGGCGATTCGGTGACGACCTTTGTAGACGCTGCCGACGCGGGGCTGATTGTCGTGACCCCCGAGCCAACAAGCATCGCCGATGCGTATGCACTGATCAAGGTGCTCGTCACCCAGAACGACGCGGGCGATGGCGTGCCCAAAAAACGAATCCCGACACTCGCGCTGATCGTCAACCAGGCAGATTCCGAGAAGGACGCCATCGCGGTCCACGCTCGGATCAGCGGCGTGTGCGATCGGTTCCTCGGGTACCAACTCCCGATGCTCGGGTTCATCCGTCGAGACAAAAAGGTCCTCAAAGCAATCCGCGCACGGGTGCCCTACATGATCGGCGATCCCAAGTGTGCTGCCGGTCGTGATATGGCCGAGCTCGCATCGGCCTTGATTGATTGGGCCGGGATCGAAGGGCGCGCCAGTGCCCAGACCAAGAAGCGTGGATTCTTCCGTCGCTAATCTCTGCATCTCAGTATTCCCAACCCTCTGGCTCGCCGATTGCGGCTTAGATCAGTGGCTGTCTGTGTGCGCAAAGTCTGCGCAATAGATCGCCAAACCACGCACCGACCAATGGTGGTGGCACTGAGATTCAGGGAACTGGGAACGCGGTCCTATGGGCAAGAAGAAAAAGAAGAACGATTCACCCGCGAGTGCACCGGGCAACGGGGATTACCTCGCTGATGTCCCTACGAAGGTGATTTCAGGGTCGATGGGGCTGGTTGCGTTTGCTTTGACCGCCGGGATCGGCATCTGGGCGGGCAACTCTGCGATGGTGACGCTGACACGGGCGTTGGTCGCGTGTGCGATCTGTGCGTTCGTCGGGCGGATTCTGGGGATGATGGGCGAGGTGTGTGTCAAAGAGTTCGTCAACAACTACAAAGCGGATCGTCCGAGCCCGCTATTGCCCGAGGAGTTGCAGCAACTCGAGCGTGAACGGGCGGCCCATGGTCAGGTTGTGGATGAAATGAGGAAAAAAGCAGCGTAGAAAAAAAGTATGCGAATCCTTGCACACAACACCAAGAGTTTCGATATACTGTAGTCGGCAGCGCCAGGACGGTTGGCTGCAAGGTAAAAACCAGCCTTGGATGGGCATTACGGATCGTTTTCGGACGAATCCAATGAAGATCGGGTTCTCCGATTCCTTCAGATGAACATGCAAAATCAGGGCTGGTCAGTGGGTCAAGGAGAAGACCAATGACAGCGATGCGTTCAAGGATGCGGATTTCATCACGCAACACCGCGCAACATGCCCAAGCTACCAACCTGCCGACTCGTTTCGACGACATCGACATGGTGGATATCTGGGTTGAGTACCGCGAATCAAAGCCCGAGGACATGCGGAACTTTCTCGTAGAGAAATTCTTGCACCTTGTGCGCTACAACGCTGAACGCATCCACCAGCGTCTGCCCGACGAGGTGGACCTCGAGGATTTGATGTCCGCGGGGTTGTTCGGGTTGATGGACGCGATCAACGCCTACGACCTCGAGCGAGGCGTGAAGTTCGAGACCTACTGCGCCCCGCGTATCCGTGGTGCGATCCTTGACGAGCTGCGTTCGATGGATTGGGTACCCAGACTCGTTCGGCATCGGACATCAAAGGTCGAAGCAGCCCGTCAGCAGATCCAGATGGAGTTTGGACGCAAAGCTTCGGACAAAGAAATCGCGAGCAAACTCGAG
>JAESUL010000033.1 GCA_016763115.1 Phycisphaerales bacterium
CCGCCAGATCAGAGACCAGGCAGAACAACAGAAACAACAGAAGGAAGACCTCGCCGACCAACTCAAAGAGCAGGCGGAAGAACAGCAGAAGCAGGCAGACAAGACCGAGCAGTCTCCGCCAAAGGATGAAGAGTCCGGCGAGCAGCAACAACAAGATCAGGAAGAACTCTCGGATAAATCAAAAGAATCCTCGGAGAGTCTTGACCAAGCGGATCAAGAGAGAGGACAAGAATCCTCGGCCCAGCAGGACCTCCAAGACGCGATGGACGCCCAGAAAGAAGCCGAGCAGGCGATGAAAGAGGGCGATCAGGAAAGGGCCGCCCAGAAGCAGCAAGAAGCCGCGGACAAACTCAACGAGGCGGCCGAGAAACTCCAGCAGGAAGCGGACAAGATGCAGAAGGGCGAAGAGGGCTCGTCAGAAAGCGGCGAGGAAGGAGAAAACGACCCTGACCAAGACCCGCAAGATTCAGATGAGCAGAACGAAGGCAATGAAGGCGAGCAAGAAGGCGAAGTCGATCAGTTTGCAAAGGACCTGCTCGACAAGGAGCGCAGAGAACGCGAGCAGAGAACATACCGCACCAAGGGGCGACCCGTACGCGTTGAGAAAGATTGGTAAATGAAAACGACAACAATACAACTCATCATTTTCATCACCCTGTTCATCATGACGGTTGCGCCGAGCGTGGCCTTTGCACAGAGCACGAGCGTCACCCTTCAGGCCGAGGCCGCCCGAGAGAGCGTGTATGTCGGCGATTCGATCACCTTCCAGATCTTCCTCAGAGGAGCAGATACCAATACCCTTCCATCGATCGAGTTCCCCGATTCCGTCCGGGGCGTGTACCGCCGAAGCGGGCGTCAGAGTTTTCGCTCAACGCGTATTGTCAACGGTCGGCAGCAGCAAACAATCAATGATCGGATCACCTTCCTCTACACCATCACGATCATCGAGCCCGGCAAGATCATCATCCCTGCTGCCACGATCAGAATCGGACCCAATGAGTACCGGTCCAACGCCGTCATGATCGAGTCTGTCCTGCCCCAACTCGCAATCGAGGACCGTGTCGAGTTGCTCTTGCCCAGGACAACACTGTACCTCAACGAAGCCGTCCCGCTCGATGTCACCTGGTGGATTGGCAACATCAACACTTCGGATTTCACCCTCAATACTTCCGAGTTTTCTGAGTCGGTTTCACTCACGCCTGTCGAGACCGGGTTTCACGGGCCTCAGAGTTTCACCCTTGAAATCGCGGGACAACGCGTCATCGCGGTCCTCGATCAGACAACGATCAAAGGCGTCGAAAAAGCCCGCATGCGCTTCCGGCTTATGGTGACACCAAACCAAGTTGGACGGCACACGCTCGGTCCCATTCGTATTGTTTTTAACCGCGCGGAACCAAACAAACGCCCCTACCGCGCGTTTATCGAATCAGAACAAGTCGAACTCACCGTTATTCCCCTTCCGGTTGAAGGAAAGCCGCAGAGCTACGACGGCGCGATCGGAAGTTACCAACTCATCGCGAGCGCATCAATCCGTTCGGTCAATGTTGGCGACCCGATCGAACTGGTCGTTCGTATATCGGGCAACGAACCGATGCCGGGCATCACCTCCGGTCCTGCGATCAATCAAGATCGCGCGTTCACCGATTCGTTCAAGGTCGCATCGGAAGGATGGCGCGAGGACCTGCCGCGTAAAATGGGCACACGCATTTATCGTACAACCATCCGCGCTACGGATGCCACTATCGATGAGATTCCCCCGATCCAACTTTCGTCTTTTGATACCGAGACCGGAGCATACCGGGTGTTTCGTTCGAACTCGATTCCTATTGATGTTCGTGCGGTCAAAGAAATCACGCTCGCCGATGCGATCGGTTCGTTCAAGTCCAATCCCCCCGCGGCCACTGAAACCGAGCAATCTCAACTCGTTCCTGTCGAAACGGGGCTCTGGGCCCATGCCCCGATCGAGGGCATGCTCAGGCACGATGGTTTCGATTTACAAAGCCGCATCCGATCCCCAGGGTGGATCGCCACGATGTCCACCGGCCCGCTCTTGGCGTGTGCTTCGCTCATCGCGGTAAGACGCCGACGCCGGATGGGCACCGATTCGGCGGCGATCCGCAGGGCATGGGCAATCGCCAAGAAACTCGATACCCAAGGGCTTTGTGCCCAGAGCATCCGGACCTATCTCGGTGCGATCATCGGTTGCGAACCTGATTCGTTCTCGTCGAACGATCTCGAAGCCTTTACCCTCGATTCTGATCTTCGCACTCAAGTAAGCACATTGCTCAAAGCCGATGAACAATCCGGATTCGCCAGATCAGGGGACCAGCAAGCCCGGCCCGTTCCCGCGGGTCTGTTGCACGCGCTCCGCCGAGCGGTAGAACTGCAGCATCAATCACTACCACTGAGGAGGGCGTCATGAAACCTATTTTGTTCATCCTTGGCTTCTTGTTGTTCATTGTGCTGCCCTCCCCCATGGCTATGGCACAAACCGCCGAACCGACTGCCCAAAGCGCGGTCGCCCAGGGGCTCGCCTTACTCGATGAGGCGAACTTGCTCGCCGAGAGCGATCCGGAATCTGCTCTTCCGATCTACCGCTACGCTGCGGCGACCCTCGATCATGCACGCACGACACACAACCTGCACAACGCACAACTCAACCAAGCACTCGGCAATGCCCACCTTAAATCTGGGCAACTCGGTCACGCGATCCTCGCCTACCGGCGAGCGGTCATGCTCGATCCAACCAACACCGAGGCACGCGAATCCCTCGCCCGCGCACGGGCATTGGTGCAGACCAAAGCCCCCCCATCACGCACCAATCGAGTTGTTGATTGGCTCCTGGCATGGCGAGGGCACCTCCCGCGGACAACGATCTGGGCCTTGGGCACCGCTTCGTTTGTCGGTGCGTGGATTCTGCTTTCAACTCGCATCTGGCGGCCCACTCGCCTGGTGACACCCGCGGCCTGCGCCCTGATTCTCTTCTCATTGGTTGCGTTCAGTTCGGCCCAACTCGATGCCTACCAGACCCGTTCGCTGCGTCACGCGGTGGTTGTTTCCCAATCCATCACCGCCCGCACCGGCCCGAGTTCACAGATTTTCGACCCCGCATTCCAATCGCCGCTCCAGGCGGGCATCGAATGCGTGGTGGTCGATCAGCGTGATGGATGGTCGCATATCCAACTCGCCTCCAATGCCCTCGGATGGGTGCCCGATGAATCGATCGTGATGGTTCTCTCAGACTAGATTCTGGGAGTAGATCAACTTCATTCGGTACGGGCAATAGATGGAAAATCATTTTCTATCATGCACTTGATTGCTGACAAGCAGGAAAATAGACTGAATGACAAGAAGAGATGCGAATCTTTCGCTCTTTGTCAGAGCAAGAACTTGGGGCCCCATCACATGACGAATGAAGCGCAACAGACACCCGGGAATACGAAATCACCTGGAGATCATCATAATGTATGGATCGCGATCGGTGTGTTCGCAATCTTCATTGCCATGATCCCGATCAATATCGCGCTTGTTCTCATGGTCAAACCGTCCGCGTCAAGTACGCTGCAGATCGCACCCGTTGCGATGGGTGGTACAACGATTAAACTCTCGCCCGGCGAAACGGTGTACCAGAGCGCCTGCATGCTCTGCCACGGCCCGGATGCCCAAGGGGTTGTCGGGCTGGGCAAACCCCTCAACAACAATGCCTACATCCAAGAAAGCGATGATTCCGAACTGTTCCGCAATATCGCGGAGGGACGCTTGCCTGACCATCCACTCAACACCACAAGCATCATGATGCCTGCGCGTGGTGCCCAGAATATCACCGACACACAGATCAATGATGTCATGGTCTATATGCGTTCAATACAGAATCCATCCGAGCCACTCACGGATATGGCTCCCTGGATTCTTGAAAAACCGATGACCGAAGTTGCGTTCGATGGGCCTGGGCGTGATCTGTTCATCGCGATGTGCTCGGCATGCCACGGTGCGAACGGCGAGGGCATGGATGGGCTCGGCAAACCATTCACCAGTTCCTTGTTCATCAAGGACTCGACGGACAAAGAGATCATAACGCTCGTCAAGATGGGGCGTCCGATCTGGGACGCTGCCAACACCACCGGCGTTGATATGCCTTCCAAAGGGGGCAACCCGGCGATGTCCGACGATGAACTCAACGAAATCATCATTTATATTCGCTCGATCTCCGCGTTGGAAGATTGAGCGGATTGTTTAGCCGGTGCCATGAATGGGATCGGTTTGTTTTAGATCAAATCAGGACTTACTGATAGTCATAGCAGGAAAGGACAGAAAATGACACTCACGCGTTTTGGTTCCAAACTCATACTTGCAGCAGGAGTAGTAGCAGTTGGAACTGCATCATCAGCCATGGCACAGTCCATGAGCGATGTCCAGAAAATTGCGAAAGAACGAGGTTTAACCACCCAAGACCTCATCGCAGCAGCCCAGACCTACACCCCAACAGGCATGCTCGACGAGTATGTCATCATGTCATCGGGCGGTCACTCGGGGCAAGTATTTGTCATCGGCGTGCCTTCGATGAGGTTGCTCCGTTCGATCGCGGTCTTCACCCCCGAGCCTTGGCAGGGATATGGGTACGGCGTAGGCAACGAGATCCTCGACGAGGGCAATGTCATGGGCAAAGAGAACCGCTGGGGTGACACCCACCATCCGGCGCTCTCGGAAACCAATGGCGACTACGACGGCGAGTGGTTGTTCATCAACGACAAGTCCAATGCACGCATGGCGGTCATCGACCTGCGTGACTTTGAGACCAAGCAGATCGTCAAGAACCCGCTGTTCATCAACGACCACGGCGGCGCGTTCGTCACCCCGAACACCGACTACATCTTCCAGACCGCCCAGTACAATGTGCCCTGGGGTGCGGACTACGCTCCGATGAGCGAGTACAAGGAAAGCTTCCGTGGCGCGGTCACCATGTGGAAGTTTGATCGCAAGAAGGGCCGCATCGACAAGAGCAAATCCTTCGCCATTGAACTGCCGCCATACTGGCAGGACATCGCCGATTGCGGCAAACTCGAGAGCGACGGGTACTTCTTCCTCAACTCGATCAACACCGAACTCGCTACCGGGGGCTTTGGTGTCAAGGGCGAAAAGAACCCTCCATTCGAGGCCGGCGTGAGCATGAACGCGACGGATTACCTGCACATCATCAACTGGAAGAAGGCCGAGAAGGTCTACCAGGCCGGTGATTACACCATGATTAAGGACTTCCCGGTGATCTCGCTGAAGACTGCGATCGCGGAGGGTTTGCTTCATCTGACACCAGAACCACGAAGCCCCCACGGCGTCGATGTGACCCCCAAGGGTGATTTCATCGTTGTTTCGGGTAAACTTGATCCGCACACCACGATCTACTCGTTCGCCAAAATCAAGAAAGCGATCGCTGACAAGAACTACTCGGGGCGCGACGAGTTCGGTGTCCCCGTTCTTGATTTCGATGCTGTCATGGAAGCACAGGTCGAAGTTGGTCTCGGGCCGCTACACACCCAGTTCGGTCCCGACGGATACGCCTACACCTCGTTGTTCCTGGATTCCGCGGTCGCCCGCTGGACCCTGGGCGGCGTGTACGGCCCGCTCAATCCAGAACCAGATTGGACACTTGTCACCAAGACCCCGGTTCACTACAACATCGGGCACCTCGGCGCAGCCGAGGGTGATACCGTCAGCCCCGATGGCAAGTACCTCGTTGCATACAACAAGTGGTCCGTAGATCGGTTTGTCGGCGTTGGTCCGTTGCTCCCACAGAACTTCCAGTTGCTCGATATCTCCAAGCAGGGCACCGATATGCCTGTGATCTACGACATGCCCCTTGGTATCGGCGAGCCTCATTACGCTCAGATTATCAAAGCGGACAAACTGAACCCATGGTCGGTCTACCCAGAAATCGGCTGGGACCCACAAACCCAATCAGTTGATCCATGGGCACCGCGTCCGAAGATGGAACGCGTCGAACGCACGGGTGAGCACGAGGTCGAGGTCTATATGACCTCGGTTCGTAGCCACTTTACACCCGAGCATGTCACCGTCAAGCAGGGCGATACCGTCATCTGGCGCATCACCAACACCGAGCGTGCTGTTGACGCCACCCACGGCTTCTCGATCCCCGTGTACAACATCACACTGAGCCTTGAACCCGGTGAAACCGCAAAATTTGAGTTCGTTGCCGATGTTGCGGGCACCTTCCCGTTCTACTGCACCGAGTTCTGTTCCGCGCTGCACCTGGAGATGATGGGGTACCTGATGGTTGAGCCAAACGAGTAAATCGGCTCGCCTTCGTATCAATCAAAGCATACTCCGGCGCGTGAAAACGCGCCGGAGTGTATTCACAGACGGCTCCGCGATTGAGAGCCCCGCTTAGGAGACAACCAACTTGAGCATCATCAGTCATATCGTGGGCCCACGCGTAGACCATGTCGAACTCGAAAAGCACAGCTTTCGATACGGTGCACCCAAGTTCTTGTTGCTGATCGCGCGTGTGCTCCTCTTGGTTTCGCTCTTTGTACCATTCTGGAGCATGGAACTCGTTGCACCCCAGTACCCCGAAAACCTCCACCTGGTTGCGTATGTGAATAACCTTGCGGGCGATGTCGCCGAGATCAACAGCCTCAACCACTACATCGGTATGCGCCCGCTCGAAGAAGCGGCACAAATTGAGCGAAGAGTTGGTGTATACATCATGATTCTCTTTGTGGTCATGCTCGAGTTTGCCAGTTGGATCCATAGCCGATGGACGGTGCTGCTGGTGCTTCCGGTGCTTACCTTTCCGCTGGTCTTCCTTATTGATCTGTATCTTTGGATGAGCTACTTCGGGATGAATCTTGATCCTGATGCACCGTTGTCAAACTCGATCGAACCATTTGTACCACCGATTTTGGGCAGCGGATTCATCGGGCAGTTCGAGACCATCGCCCGTGCCGGGCCCGGATTGATTCTCTCTACCATCGCATCGGGATTCATGATTGTCGCCTTGTTCTTCCACTGGCGTGCCTACGCACCGTTGGTCAAGGCGCAAAAAGCGGAAAAGAAAGCCGCGAAGAAGACTGTGAAGCAGGCAACAACCTAACCATGCTGCGTACCCAGATCATCGTGGGCTTGTGTGTGCTCCTCGCTTTGGTGGCTGGTGTATCTGCACAAGAGAGGCAGCGGACAACCGACGAGATCGCTCGGCTGATCGATTTGGCTTCACCCGGCTCGACGGTGGTTATTCCTGCGGGCACCTATGAGGGCAACCTACGGATCGAAAAAGCAATCGTTCTTGACGGCAAAGGGCTCGTCATCATCGACGGGCTCGGGAAGGGATCGGTTGTTGAAATAGTTGTCGGCAATGTCACCCTCCGTGGGATGACTATCCGCAACTCCGGCTCAACGGTCGACCAAGAGCCGGCGGGTGTTCGCGCCTTCGATGGGCCGGTGATTATCGAGAACAATCGTTTCGAGGATGTGTATTTCGGGATTGATCTTCGCCCGGCCGCCGATTCGATCATTCGCAATAATGTTGTCATCGGCAAGGATCTCAAAATCGGTCGCCGAGGCGATGGGATTCGATTGTGGTGGAGCCACAACACGATTGTTGAGGACAACACCATCGACGCCGCCCGCGATATGGTCTTCTGGTACTCCGAGGACCTCACCGTTGCACGCAATGTCGTCACCAACTCCCGCTACGGGCTGCACTTTATGTACTCGCACAACACCACGATCCAAGGCAACCAACTGACCGCCAACTCGGTGGGCATCTACCTCATGTATTCCAATAATATTGATCTTGTTGGCAACTCGATCATCAACAACCGGGGCACGAGCGGGTACGGGATTGGGCTCAAAGATTGTGACGCGATTACTGTCGAGAACAATACTCTGCTGGCAAACCGTGTCGGAATGTATATCGACAACTCGCCCTCCTCGGTTGATTCGTTCGGGATCATCAAGGGAAACAAAATCGCCTTCAACGAGATCGGTATGCTCTCGACCCCGATCACCCACGACAATGTGATCACCAACAACTCCTTTATCGAGAACGAAGAGCAGGTCACGGTGCACGGTCGCGGGCAGTTGATGCTCAACGAGTTCTCCGCCGATGGCATCGGCAACTTCTGGTCGAACTACTCAGGATTCGACCAAGACAACGACGGCATCGGCGACTTCCCGCACGAGCCTCGCAGCTTGTTTCGAACGCTTCTCGCACGCCAACCAAACCTGCGTATTTTCCTGCACAGCCCTGCGCAACAAGCCATCGAACTCACGGCTCGGGCCTTCCCTGAACTGAGCCCAAAGCCTATGTTTATCGACCATTCCCCGCTCACACGCCCGCCGGAACTGAATCTGTTGGCGACTTCGCAGCAATCATCAAGGGCTCCTATGGTTGCCTTTTCAGCGGGGTTGCTATTCATCTCAGTCATCGGCGGTTGGCTGATCGCCCACCAGCCGCGTTTGCCTGTTCTTACCAATTCTGACCTTGCACAGAGCGTATTCATATGATCAAAGCATCCCATGTCACCAAGAAGTTTGGAAGTGTCGTCGCGGTCGACGACCTCTCGTTTGAGCTCGGCAATGGCGAGTCGATCGCCCTGTGGGGAAGCAACGGCGCCGGAAAGACCACGCTCATCCGAAGCATGCTCGGCATCTTCCCATCATCAGGAACAATCTCCATCCACGGCGTCGATGTCCGAAAGCACGGCAAACAAGCACGATCATTTGTTGGATATGTGCCTCAGGAACTCGCGTTCCATGATGATGCCAAGCTTGGGTCGTCGATTATGTTCTTTGCCAATCTCCGCAAGGTCGATCGCAAGGGGGCCGCGGTTGCGCTGGCCAGAGTCGGGCTCCACGGGCATGAAAAGAAACGCCTGCGCGATCTCTCCGGCGGCATGAAACAACGGCTCGCATTAGC
>JAESUL010000341.1 GCA_016763115.1 Phycisphaerales bacterium
ATCGGCTCGACCCCGTCGGCCGAGGATGTGTTGGCCAAAGCAGATCGGCAACTGATCGCGTTGTCCAAAGAGCAGAAGATCGAGAGCTATGCATCCCAAGAACTGAGCAAACTGCTCGTCGGTGACGAAGGGATGGACCCGGTGACGGGCATCTTCACACGCGAGGGATTCAACCAAGCCGTCCGCCAGGCGTTCCTTCAGGGAGCAACGGGTGAGATCGAGCTGAGCGTGGTGCAGCTGGTGCTCACGGGGCTTGATGAGTTGAGCAATGTGATGGGCGATGGGCCGCACGATGATGTGGTGATCGGGACCACGGTGATGCTCATGAAGAACTTTGAGCCCATGGGCGGGGTGGTGTGTCGGCTTGCCGATGCGGTGTTCGCGGTGGTGTTGCCCCGGGTTGATCGGCGCAGCGCAACACGGATCGCGGATCAGTGTTGCTCGGAGTTTGGGCGGTTGCTCAATGGGTGGTTGCCCGATGTTGACGGCATCGAAGAAATGATCAAAATGAGTGTCGGGGTCTCTACACTCGATGACGATACACGAGCGGTGTTCAAGACGCCCGAGTTGCTCGTCACCGGCGCAGGTCGCGCGGTGCAGGCTGCCAAAGCGGTGAACGGTTCGGCGGTGCGTGCGTTTGTGCCCCGCAAGAACGCCGCCTAATCGGTCGATTCTGCGGGCAGCATCTTGCCGAGCGTGCAAGCATCAAACGGAAACTCATCACAGATCGCGCGGAGATCATCAACGCGGACCAGACCGATCAGGGCGAGCTCTTCTTCGAGCGGCATGTACTTCCCGGTCATCGTCCAGAGCCGACCGAGACGCTGCATCCGATCGCTGGGGCGTTCGGACCCAAGCGTGGACGCGGTGACCATCTTGGAGCGGAGTTTTTCGAGGTCCGACTCTTGGAGTGAATCTTTGAGCCCCTTGATCTCGCTGCTGATGGTGTCCCAGATGTCATCGAGTTTGTCGGGATCACCCGAAGCGTACAGGAAGAAATCACCGCACCCATCGAGCCCGTCGTACGCCGCCTGGGCTTCCTCAGCCAGCCCAGTTTCGATCAGTGCCCAGTGCAATCGTGAGTTGTCCGCGCCTCCGAGAACCTGGGCGAGCAGAGCCGCAGCGTATCGTCGATCGTCGGTCACGCTCGGTGCATCGCACAACGCGAACAGGTACCCGCGGTTGACCCGCTCGTCGTGCAGGGTGAACGGGTCTTTGGCCGTTGTTGGGCGGTTGGTGTTGCGTGGTGGGTTGGTTTGTTTCCACGATCCGCACAGCGTGCTGATCTGCTCGACGCAGGCATCGAAATCGAGCTTGCCGGCGAGGGCAACGACCGTGTTGTCCGCAGAATACCGGGTGTTGAAGTAGTCCTCCATCGAATCACGCGTCATCGCAGCGACCGATTCAGGGGTGCCCAGCACACGGTGGGCGAGCCCGTGGGCAGCATAGTGACGCTCGACGCACGCTTCGTACAACACCCAGAACGGGTTGTCCGCGTACATCGCGATCTCTTCGAGGATGACATTTTTCTCGGTATCAAAGTCGCTGTTTCGCAACGCCGGACGCATCATCAGCCCGAGCATGTTGGTCGCCGCCGAGAGTTTCTCGGGGATGACATGGGCATAAAAGCAGGTCATCTCTCGCGAGGTGTACGCGTCGTTGCTCGCGCCGATGTCGTCAAACCCGCGATTGATCGCATCGGCATCAAGATCGTCGGTGCCCTTGAACATCATGTGTTCGAGGTAATGCGAAACGCCCATCAGGCTCGTTTGTTCATCACGGGCACCGGCCTTGACAAAGAAACCGGCAGCGGCGGAATGGGCGGCGGGGTCAATCTCGGCCAGGATCGTCATCCCGTTGTCGAGGGTCGTTTGCTTGAAGGTCACACTCATGCACGCAGTGTAGGTGGCGCGATGCCCTCGACAAGCAATCGGCACACCGCACCCGGATCTTCGCTCATGCACACCGCGGAACTGACCGCGACCCCCTTGCATCCAGCATGGGCGAGGGATTCGATGTTCTCGGGTGTGATGCCACTGATCGCCAAGTACGGGGTGCCCGCGGTCCGCTGGTCGGCGGTGTAATCTGCAATAAGTTGAGGACCGGAAAGGGCGGGCTTGGGCTTGGTCGGCGAGGGGAAAACCGGGCCAAGCCCGCACGAATCGGCCCCGGCTTTGATCGCTTCAACTGCATCGGCGTGCGAAGAGCAGGTCCGCCCGATCCATCGCCCAATGCCAAGGATTTGGCGTGCCGCGTTGGTGGGCAGGTCGTCCTTGCCGAGGTGCACGCCGTCGGCGTTGGTGAGTTTGGCGATACCGACATGGTCGTTGATGATCGAATGGACCCCCAAGGATCTGCAGGTTTCGACCAATGAGGAGCAATAGTCGAGCAGTTGTGCATCGGGCATTGTTTTTTCGCGGATCTGGATGCACTCTGCGCCGCTGGCGGCGGCGCGTTTGATGATCTCCACCGGCGAATGATGTGTGCACAACTCAGTCGTAATGAGCACGCAGAGCTTCCATTGCGGGCATTTGGGGGCGAGTCGGAGGAGTAATCGTTTTTCCAGGTCGTACACGCGGTACCGGATGGTCTCGAATGCGCACGCATCGCTGCCGATGAGTTTGGAGGCTTCTTCGATGGTGCGGAGGGCTTCGGTGGTGCGTTTGCAGGCCGCCGAGACCATGCTCGCGATGCCTTGTTCGCGGGTGTGTTCGAGTTCGGTGGTGATGGCGGTGCCGACATCGCCGGGGGTGTCGCGGGCCATGACGAGGTCGGTTTCTCGCAGCGGCAGCGTGCCAAGGGCCGCGCGGAGTTGATGCCGGGCATCCTTGCAATCAGCGGTGAGGGTCGAATCGTTGAGGGTGAAACGGGCCGTATCTTCCATCACGCGGGGCCCCTCGCGGGCACGGTTGGCGTTGGCATCAATGATTCTGGCAGCGTGGTCCACGACGATTTTTCCTCGGCAAGTCAAGAGCAGGCGATTTAGGCAACAATAGGGGGCAATCGGGCCCAGAACCGAGGCTCCAATCACACCGCGAGGTGCCTAGAGCGTGTCTGACGGCTCCTGATTTTCCTCGATTCGCCTCCCCCGGGCCTCC
>JAESUL010000342.1 GCA_016763115.1 Phycisphaerales bacterium
CAGCAGCACTCGTACCGTGATCTGCCGGTGCGCCTTGCTGAGTTTGGGACGGTGTACCGCTGGGAACAATCCGGGGAGCTCAACGGCATGACCCGCGTCCGCGGATTCACCCAAGACGACGCGCACCTCTTCTGCACACCCGAACAGATCGGGCATGAAATGCAGGGTTGCCTGTCGCTCGTCAAAACCATCTTCAATATTCTTGGGATGGACGATTATCGCGTGCGGGTAGGGCTGCGTGACCCTGACAGCGGCAAGTACATCGGTGACCCAGAGAACTGGGACAAGGCGGAAAAAGCGTGTCTCGATGCCGCCGAATCATTGGGCGTGCCGTTCACCAAGGAGCCCGGCGAGGCCGCGTTTTACGGGCCGAAGATTGACTTTGTGGTCAAGGATGTCATCGGACGCGAGTGGCAGCTGGGCACCGTGCAGGTGGACTACAACCTGCCCGAACGGTTTGATCTTTCGTACATCGGCGCGGACAACGAGAAGCACCGCCCGGTGATGATTCATCGTGCGCCGTTTGGTTCGATGGAACGGTTCATCGGCGTATTGATCGAGCACTTCGCCGGCGCGTTCCCGGTGAGGCTTGCGCCCGAGCAGGTGCGTGTGCTTCCGATTTCGGAGAAGAGCAACGACTACGCCGCCGAGGTGCTCAACGCATTGCACGCGGTGGGTATCCGCGCGACACTCGACGATGCCGATACGCGTGTACAAGCGAAGATCAAGCAGGGCGCGGAGATGAAGCTGCCGTACATGCTGATCGTCGGCCCGCGCGACGCCGAAAGCCGTGCGGTCTCCGTGCGTGCGCACGGCATCCAAAAAGACTTGGGCGCACTGCCCCTCGACGAGTTCGTCGGCGCGGTCGCCGAGGAATACCGCACGAAGGGACGCCGCAGCGTGAAGGACCGTTTCCAACTCACCAAGGTGTAGTCCGATTCGAGATTGTTTCAGGAGTCCTTGCCGCCATCGCGTGTCCCGTGGGCGGTTTTTCTTCGGCCCTTGTTTTCACTGTTTACTGAAACTACAATAACATCGAAACCAATCCGAACGGAGATCCTATGCGATGCCTCACCTGCCAATACCCGCTGAGCGACCTGCAAACCCCGCAATGCCCTGAATGCGGACGCCGATTTAATTCCTTTGATGCCAGCACCTTCGACACGCGACCTCCCTTCTTGTTCTGGCGGTACTGGCTCCCCGGAGTCGCCCTAGCGATCATCATCGGATTCCTCGGGTTTGCTGGGTTGTCGAAGATCAACTCGACGGGGTGGGCGATCTGGATCGGCGTGCCGATTGTGGCGGGCATCGCGATGGGGATTTATTGCCGGGTCAAAAACGCGATGCTCATCATGACCGGGCTGTTCGTCATCGGTGGCGTGGTGGTCTCGCTCGCGTTCGCTCATATCGCTGGAATCTTCTGTGCGGTCATCCTCTATGTCGTGTGCATTCTCCCGTTCGGGTTCGGCGTGTTCATTGGATATGCCGTTCGTGAAGACGCGCTCAAGAAGAACCCAATGTTCCGCGCGTACCTCCCGCTCATCCTTCTTACATTCCCGTTCGCTTGGCACTTGCTCGGCGGCGCCGGCGGTGGGCATACCAAAGAGATCAGCATCTCCACCACCCGCATCGTCATCGGCGAGCCCGAGGATGTCTGGGATGCGCTGATGTTCTTCGAGGATGTTGAATCCAATCCCCCGCTGCTCATGCGGATCGCGCTGCCCCGCCCGTTGTATACGCAAGGCCCGATGGACAGCGTCGGCGACCGGCGCGTCTGCGTGTACACCAAGGGCAAACTCACCAAAGAAATCACCGAGGTTTCACCATCTGAAACACTCGCGTTTACGGTTGTCGAGCAGGAGTTCGAGCCTTCTGTGCGCCTGACACGCGGACGATTCGCCCTCGAAGACCTCGGCGACGGGCGCACGCGCCTTACCCTCACCACCCGCTATGTGCCTGTGCATTCGCCTCGGTTTGTGTGGCACTGGGCGGAAATCGTCGGCGCACGGACGCTGCACACCCATGTCATCAACGGCATCGAATCACAGATCCTCGAACGCGGGGCTGCATTGGCCGAGTTCGAAGGGCCTTGAATCCCCAGCAAGCGTTCGCGGTATACTCTGGACATGATGCAGGTATTTATGATTCTAATCTGGGCGATCGCGGCGTTGATGGGATGCTGGAGTTTTTCGCTGTTCATGCGGTGGCTTTCGGAGACCCTCGCCAACAAACGCACGCACTTGCAGGCGAGGCGGTCAGCCCGGGCGCAGTGGCTCGGGTTCGTGCTGGTCTTTGTGTGCCTCGGCGTCGCGCTGTTCGCGGGGTGGATGGGCCTGTACATTGAAAAGCAATACAGTTGGGGCAAAAGCGGATGGATCACGCCGGCGGGTGTCATCGGCGGCAGCGTGTCGCTCTTTGCGCTCTTGCTGATTATCTGGGCAACGATCGGCGATCGCCCGCGAGGCAGAATCCGATGCCCCAAGTGCTGGTACGACATGTCCGCAGCGGTCGGGCTGCGATGCCCCGAGTGCGGACATGAGGTCAAGGACCAAGCGGGGTTCTCCAAATCCAGACGCCCGAGATGGGCATATTTTGTTGCGGCGTTGCTGCTGGTCGCGGGTACCTTCGGCATGAGCGTGAGCCGCGATGTTGCGGAATACGGCCCGCTCGGCGTGGTGCCGACATGGGTACTGATGGCTGGATGGGAAGTGTTGCCCGATGATTGGATCGGTGCAGACTGGGATACATCCATCGACGGATGCCTGCGTGAGCGGCTGAGTGATGATCGGATCTCGCGATCGCGGATGCGCCGGTTCGGGAATCGATTGTGCGCCCCATTGATTGATGACCTTGATGCACGGACCGACCCCAAGCGGATCATACTGCTCCGTGTGCTCAACTACGATATTACCTCCGTGCTGGACACCTCAACGGATACTTATGCCTGGGCGGACCCGCCGGTGGACATCGAGGCGTTGCTCCGACTAACGATGGTCGATGCCATTGATGCGTTGACCGCAGAGAACCCAACGCCCGCCCAAAGTGCAACGATTGACGCCTACGCCGATGTGTCTTTCATCGCAGCCGACTGGTTATTCAGGCGGGAATCAGAATCGGGTCAGTTGGGAGAGGATGCTGTATTTTTCTCGCCTGAGTTTTATGCATTGACCACCGAAATCATCGGCGTGATGCCGCCGGAACTCCATACTGAGCAGTTCGGACGCAACCTGATCCATAGGAGCTACGCTCGTCAAAATCTTGCTTGGTCAGTCTCAACGCTGACGGGGGTTTACGACACTCACTTTGATAGCTACTTCAATACCGAATCTAACCCAGAACAAACAAAGCTATGGAACAGAGTGCGGAACCTAATGCGGATTTACCCTGATCTTCCCTATGAAGAACAAGTCCCGATCCTCAAACGCCTGATTGATTACGCGAAATCTGAAAGTGCATCACAGCGTGCGTTCGCGCTCTATGCGGCTGAATGGCTAGGCTCACTCAATATCTTCTATACCCGCTCAGGAACTCAGTCTTATCGAGGCACTTATGCCTACTCGGAAAATCAGGAGACCAGTTCTGCTTTCGAGCAGCTCAAACTCGTCATACTTGACGAAGCAGTCGGAGATCATCGAGTTGCCAATCCCGACAAGGTTCGCAATCAACGAACGATCCACCACCTTGCGCTCTCCGCGTTGAATGCAATTTCTCCGGGCGATACGAGAATATACACTCTGTTCCGCAACAGTCTGCTTGCAGGAAATGACACGCCGACTACGAATGTGGATTCCCTCGATGACGAGCTCATCCAAGATGCCATCGAGAACTGGATCGAGCAGTTCGGCGATCTACGCGATCATGAATCCGCTTCTGTCCGCAAATGGTTTGAGGACAACCTGCCCAGTTCGGTCGATGACGATGACCTTTTGCCGTGATTGGGCGCCGCCGGGTGTGAATCTTCTTGGGCTCGAACTCGTATACTCTTTCTAGAGATGCAAACACTTATCCTGATATCCTGGGCGATTGTTGGGCTGCTGGCGTGCTGGAGTTTCTCGCTGCTCGTGCGCGGCGTGTCCGAGGTGCTCGCACGCAAACGAACCCACCTCGACGCACGCCGATCGACGCGGGCGTTGATGATGGGCTTTGTGCTGATGGTGGTGTGCGCGGGCGTTGCGTTGCTTGCGGGGTGGGCCGCGGTGTATCTCGAGCCGCTGTACAACAACGGCAATACCCCGCTGGCGACACCGCTCGTCGTCATCGGCGCGAGCGTGAGCCTTTTCGCCGCCTGCCTGGTTGTCTGGGGCGCGATCGGCGATCGGGCTCGCGGACGGGCGCGATGCCCGAAGTGCTGGTACGACATGTCCGGAGCGACGGGGCTGCAGTGCCCCGAGTGCGGGCGGACGGCGAAGGACGAAACCAAGTTCACCAAAGCGAGGCGACCACGATGGGCGTTTGCTGTGGCGTTGGTGTTGGTGGTTCCCGGCGTGTACTCGATCATGGTGAGCAAACGCGTCATCGAGTTTGGAGCGTTTGGTGCGGTGCCGACTTGGTTTTTGATGATGGGGTGGGAGCGTCTGCCCGAGCCGTGGATTTATGACAACTATGTTGTTCCGCCGGTGTATGGATGCCTGACGGATCGATTGGATGAAGAGTGGACATCCGACGCCCGGCTTGCTCGATTCCGCGCAAAGCTCATTCGCCCGATGGTGTCGAGTAAAGAAGCCCGATGGGATCCGAAGCGGCTTTTTATTCTCGATGAGTTTTATTCCTCAGAAGAGTTCGAATCGAAACTGCATTCCATTGAGAATACAGATAAAATATTTGTGGGCGTTGCAACAGATGT
Organism: Phycisphaerales bacterium; assembly: GCA_016763115.1. Lineage (GTDB taxonomy): Bacteria > Planctomycetota > Phycisphaerae > Phycisphaerales > UBA1924 > UBA1924. Next base: position 4,844 of record JAESUL010000342.1, read on the forward strand.
CTTTGAAGCAATCACTGCCTCAAACAGAACACCACTTGACAACATCATTATATCTACAGCAGTAAATTCTTGGAATACTGAGGGGGGGTACTACGGCACGAGATCTTGGTTTCTTCAGCAGAACGGATTCAGTGATCCTGATGATTTCTTGTTAACGAGCCCAAGAACAGCACAGACAAGGCGCCTCATCTCCGACCTGCTCCAAAGCCTGCGCGAACGCATGGAGAATGTCAATATTCCCGGACTCCTGATTCATGATAATAATGGGATTGCGGCTTGTGCACAACTAATCGTACTCGACACCGGCCTCATGAACGAGTTCATCTATTCCTACCTTGACAAAATCAATACGGCCACCGACCGACAGCAACTGAACTACGCGATCTCCATTGGTATGTCTCTCGAATCCGTCTCTCAGGAAACACAAAATGGTGTTTTTGGACTGCTCAAGGAGTGGGTCGAATCAGGGGACGATTCCGAACGGTTCTTAGCACTGAAGACTATTCGCATCTTCCAGCATATGGCAGAGGCTCGTGATGATTACGACAACCCGGCGTACCACCAACTCATGAAATCGGTGCTGGACTTTGCTTATCTTGACATTCGTACTACAAAATCTGGAAGTACAGATGAACGATCCTCAAACTCTGAGGCTGCTCAAGCAGTGGCTTACCACGACACAGAGGGCACCATCGCATTCCCGCTCTTCAGAAGCTTGCTCATCAAGGAGTGCCATGCGCCTTATTTGTATCTCTCGCAAATGGAGAACAAGCTAGCCGCCCAACTCTGGCTGAACTACTTTACCGAGTTTGCAGACTCGCCCGATCCAACTGTTCGATTGTGGGTCATCCGCAGCACTCCATCGTGGATGGAAGACAATTCTTCAAGCAACTCAGACAAAGCACTCAACGAAAAACTGAATCAGTTTGCCGCCGATTTTCTATCCGATCCCGACGAAGGTGTTGCAGTAGCTGCTCAGTACAAACTCATTGATCGCGATGCAGAGCATCTCATCCCGCAATCGAACGACTAACTCTTCGCATTCCCATTCCGCATCGCTTGCGCCTCGGCGATGAGAGCGATGGCTTCGTCCGGGTCATCCGTCAGCGTCACGATGTCCATTGCTTCGGGCTTGATGGTTTCGTAGCCGATGAGGGATTCGTTGATGAATGCCTGCATCGGCTCCCAGAACTTGCGCCCCATCATGATGATCGGGAAACGCTCGATCTTGGCGGTCTGGATGAGCACAGCCGTCTCGAAGACCTCGTCGAGCGTGCCGAACCCGCCGGGCATGACGACGAAGGCGTCGGAGTATTTCACCAGCATCACCTTGCGGACAAAGAAGTACTTGAAGTCCACAAACCGGTCGAGGTACGGATTCGGATGCTGCTCCATGGGCAGCTCGATGTTGCACCCGATGCTCAGCCCGTTGCCCTCGCGTGCACCGCGGTTGGCGGCTTCCATGATGCCGGGCCCACCTCCGGTCATGACGCCGAACCCTGCTTCGGCGAGTTTTTTGCCGACCTCTTGGGCGAGTTTGTAGTATTCGTGGTCCTCTTCAAAGCGTGCCGATCCGAAGACGGTGACGCACGGGCCGATGAAATGGAGATGGCGGAACCCGCGGATGAACTCGGCGAAAATCTTGGCAGCGGTCCACAACTCCTGGCGCCGTAGACGCGGGCCCTTTAGCAGGTGATGCTCAGAGCCCTTAGGCGGGCACTTGCCCCACGCCTGATCGGCGGATGCACACGGCGACGGGTTGGTTGCGGGATCGTTGGACATGAATCGAGAGTCTAGGAGCATCCGCTTGGCAAAGCGATACACTTGAGCATGCACGAAACCACCTCATGGACCATCACCAACGCCCACGGGCTCGACATCCTTGGCAACACCCACACGCCAACGAATGCCCCCCGCGCTTGCGTGCTGCTCTTGCACGGGTTCAAGGGGTACAAGGATTACGGGTTCATCCCGGTGCTCGCAGCGATGCTGGCTGAAGGCGGCGCGATGGTACACCGATTCAATTTTTCGACATCTGGGATGACCAACGACCTCGACACCTTTGCACGCCCCGATTTATTCGCGCTCGATACCTGGACACGCCAGGTGGATGATGTGCGGTGCGTGCGCAATGCGATCAACACTGGCACGCTGGGCGGCAAGGGAATGCCCACGCACCTTGTCGGGCATTCACGCGGCGGCGCAACGGCGATCCTCGCGGCGGGACGACATGCAGACGAACTGGACCTCGCCGGCGTGGTGACGATCAACGCGGTCGATGAATGCTGCCGGGTTTCCGATGAACATCGCCAAGCGATGCTCGATCGCGGGTACACGATCAGCGCGAGCGCACGCACCAAGCAGGAGTTGCGGATCAACTCGACATGGTTGAGCGAACAGCTTGATGATCCGGATTCGCATGATGTGCTTGGGTTGTGCAGCGCGATTGGTGTACCGATGCTTGTCCTGCACGGCGAGAAGGATGATGCCGTCAGCATCGAATCTGGACACCATATAGCACAAGTTGCGCAGAAAAAACTGTGCATTATTGCGGGGTCCAACCATGTGCTCAACACCGCAAACCCGGCGGTTTTGGATGCAGAGGCGTCTGGGCAACTCAAGTTTGTTCTTGCCAACATACAAGAGTTTTTATTGCACACGCCGCATTGAGCCGAACTTGACATTAATGGCTAGGTGTGCGACAATTCAACCAATGCGAATGACGAGCGTGTTCATCTTGTGTTTGACCAGCGGGTGCTTGTGCACCGGTGCATTTGCACAAGACGAACCGACGCCAACCATCGCCGACTCGATCGATCTTGACCGCCCTGTTTGGCTCGACCAAACTGAGCAGTCTTGGCTTTCAAGCCCGATGTATTTTCGGATGCAGGGCGCGGACCTGTCGTTGATCATCGATGCGACGAGCACACTCCCTGATTTTCGGGTGCAACTCGATCATCGAACCGATTGGGAGCAGAGCCCGCTGAGTTCGATCACCCCGATCTCCGATGGGCTGACCCTCGGATCAGATATCCACTTCAATGTTGCACGCTCGACCGCGCTGCTCGATGGCGGCATCGCCGGTTCGCACGGCACCCTCAGCACCGGCTCACCCAAAGAAAGGGTCACGAGTCTGACGCAGAGCGAAGGGCAGTACGATCTCTACGACCTTGCGCTGAGTTGGGAAGCGGTTGCGCTCGGTCCAGTGAAACTGAATCTGCTCTCGGGGCTCAAGGCCATCGACGGGAACATCAACAAACTTGTCACCACCAACGGCGCCACCTCCCTCGAAGACGCCCAACGCGTCGCGCTCATCCCCATCATCGGCACCGGGATCGAATGGAAGATCAACGAGCGTTTCTCGGTGGCGGGCAGCGCACGGACACATCCGATCGATGGCGCAGACTCGATCATTGACCTCAACGCCATGACCGAGTACCGCATCACCCACTCGATCGAGTTGAGCGTCGGGTACTCGCTGATCCGCTCGACTTTCGACATCGGTTCGGTCGGCGCGGACATCACCCAAGAGGGGCTGTTTGCCCGTCTTCAGTTCAGTTTCTAAGTAGAGACACCCAAACCACAATCCCGCGGGCTTATTTCATCGCATCGGCGATGATGTCGAGACCGGCGGCGAGTTTCTTGGGATCGGTCGCAAAGCTAATACGGAAATGCGTATCGCGTGCGCTGAACGCCGACCCGGGGATCACGAGCACATTGGACTCAACAAGTTTCTCAGCGAACTGCGTGCCGCTCATGCCCAACCGCTCGGGCACCTCGATGAACGCATAGAACGCCCCGCTCGGTGTGGCAATATTGGTCACCGAGCCGAGTTTGTCGATCACCATATTCCGACGGGTTTCGTAGTCCGCAACGGTTGATCGCATGTCGGCATCAAAGCAGGCGGCCGCCCCGATCTGCAGCGGGGCGGGTGCGCACACGAAGGTGTACTGCTGGAGTTTGCTCATCTCGTCGATCACGGCGCGCGGGCCGCTGGCGTACCCGAGGCGCCAACCGGTGCATCCGTATGTTTTGCCAAAACCACGGATCAGCAGCACATCATCCGATGCGCCCGCGATCCGCGCGGGGGTGGCCAAGCGTTTGATCGACGGGTCTTGTGCGCACGATTCGGTAAGCCCGTCGGAGAACACAAACTCGTCGTAGATCTCATCAGAAATCAACAGCACGCCACGCGAGACACACAGCTCACGCAACTCGTTGCACTCTTGCTGTGTGAGTGTCACGCCGGCGGGGTTGGAGGGGGTGTTGAGCAGGACGAACTTGGTTTTGTCGGTGATCAGTGGTTCAACACGCGCCGCGGTGAGCTTGAAATCCGGGTAGGTGTCGGCGAGCACCGCCTTGGCGCCGCACATCGTCGCCAAGTGCGGGTAGGACACAAAGTAGGGATCGGAGAGGATGCACTCATCGCCCGGGTTGAGCAGCGCCATGTAGGCGAGCAGCAACGCCCCGCTGGTGCCCGAGGTCACCATCGTCAACGCGCCATCATGGTCCGCGGTTCCGACCGGGGGCGCGGACCAACCGAGATCGGCTTTAAGCCAGGCGCAGATCCGCTCGACCAGTACGGGGTGCCCCTGGGTTGGGGCGTATCCGTTGTGCCCTTGCTCGATCGCGTCGCTCGCTGCGGCTCGGACCTCGGCGGGCACCGGAAAGTCTGGCTGACCGATCGAGAGGTTGATGGGATTATCGAGTGTGCCTGCGAGCGCAAAGATCCTGCGGATCCCGGACGCATCGATCGCGCTGGCGCGATCTGCAATCAGTTCGTGCATATTGAAACCTGTTGGTATTGGAGAATCTGGAGCGAGCTCAGCGGTGCCCACCGGAGACTACTCGCGGACCTTGGTCTTGGGGAGCCCGAGGGCTTCTCCGCGTTCGGGGGTCTTCTTGTCGTCTTTGAGGGCGGCAACGCGTTCGGCGCGGGTCATTACGGTGCGCTTGACGCTCAGGTTGCCTTCGGTTCTCAGTGAGGAATCGATGCTCATGTTCTTGCTCCGGCTTTCTATTCAGGTCGGGTACCCGAATCGTTTATCGTGCTTACTGGGTGTATTTTACCCATTGTGTTTTCGAGACCGCGAAATCCGAACCTCCGCGGAACTCTCGCTGCCACTGCTTGCCCAGAGAGGCGATCAGCCACTGGTGCTCGTCTCGCTCGCGGGTCATGGTCCGGAACTGGTCTCCCGGAGCGGCAACCCCCAGCGAGTACAGGGTATAGCGAGAAGGATTGTTGGCATCAGAGCGACGAGAATCCAGTCTGGGTATCCCGATCACGGGCACGCCGTGCGAGTTCATGTACCCGATGGCGGAATCTGCCTCATCCTTGGTCAGGGTCGCCAGTTCGAGGTAGTTGGTCGCTGTTTCACGCGGATCACCATCGATGAACCCCGAAGCGGTCATTATCGCCATCCCCGGAGCGTCGGGGTTGATCCCAGGCTGGATCGGGAGAGGATCTGTGCCCAATGGGCTATCCAAAGGCGGGGTCGCCGAGTTGGGTGCGGGCTGGGCAGCAGCCCCACCATTATTGGTATTGGGATCAACTGGACGGACGACGGGATCGGCCTTGACGAGCGATTCCATCTGGGCTTTGCCCGCGCTGACACCCGAGCGGTACCCAACGGTCCAGATGAGCACGCCGAGCCCAAGAACGACCGCGACGGCGAGGTAGACCATGGAGATCGGCACCCGGAGGGTATTTTCCGAGTTTGGTGCCTCTTCGAGCATTGTTGCTGCGGAGCGTTCTGCGCGAGAGACC
>JAESUL010000343.1 GCA_016763115.1 Phycisphaerales bacterium
ATGGTAGAAATCGACCGCACCACCCCACGCTGAATCGCGGCACGCACGATCGCGTCCTCATCGAGCGCAAAGATATTAGCGAGGTACATCGCGTGATCCGATCGGCGGTAATACGCCCGCCACTGGGTATGGGCGATATTCAGATCCGCCGTAATACTGAACCCATTATTCGCGGGATCAAGCTCTCGCCTTGAGTTGAATGATTTGAGCTCGGCAATCATCGGGTCCTTGTTGTTCCCGGGCAGGTTGGGCATGAAGTGCCAACCAATCGGGAGTTCAACAGACCCCGATTCAACCCGCACGATCTCGCCAATCGGGTAGGGCCAACTCCATTGGAACCCGGGTTCGAGATTCGGCTTGACGATTTTGCCGAACCGAACCGCCACGCCGCTCTCGCCCTCTTTGATCGACTGCAACCCGCTGACGAGGTACAGCACCACGAGCACAACCATCCCGGCCTGGAGCAGCTTGTAGGTAATCCGCAACGCGTCGGCCAGCGACTGGTGGGCCGCGTCCATACGCTGGTGCTGCTCACGACGCTCGGTCGATTGACCGTCGCGCAGCTGCACCGATGCCGATCGCCCCGCGGGCGGTGTTGATTCAATCGTATCTTCTTGGCGTTCATCCATGGATCAGTCCTCCGACCCGTTGGCACTCGTCTGTGCGGGCTCGTCCTTGCGGGGAATAGGGAACTGCCCCTGCGACTCTTTGAGCACATTGGGGTCGAACATCTGCATCCCAAAATCCTCCGCCGAGAAGATCAGTGTGAACTTGCGCGCCATCGCATCACGCATCAAACGGATATTCTGGATAAACACCGCCAACTCTGGATTCGAGTTCTGCTTGGCGAGGTACGGCGCCGCCTCGGCTTCGCCCTTGGCAAGAATCTCGTCGGCCCGGCGCTCAGCAAACGCACGGATCTTCGATGCCTGGCTCTGGGCCTCCGCCCGGATCGCACGCGCCTGCGAACGACCCTCAGATTCATATCGCTCGGCCAACCGGTCCCGGTTGGCGCCCATCCGCTCGATCACCGAATCGGTCGTCTCCGCAGGCAGGATAATCCGCGAGATCCCCACCGAGATAATCTCGATCCCATAGTCACTCAACGGCTTGGACCCCTCGGCCGTGCCCTGGAGCGCAGCGAGCACCTGCGCTTCAAGCTGAGGAAGCTTCGATTCGCCCGCAACAGACGAAAACAGATCGCCCATCTTGAACTTACTCGTCTCGCCCATCGCACTGCGGAGCAAATCGCGGAGCACCGCGTTCTCGGCCTTAGAGTAATGGTCCTCCGCCCGATCGCCCGCATTGGAAAAACTCGTGAAGAACTTGAGAGGCTGGTCAACCTTGTAGGTCAGGTACGACTCGACAATGATCTGGAAATCATCCGCCGTCTGCTGGGTCTCCGAGCGAGCCGTCAGCAACCGGGTCCGCTTGTCATAAGTGGTCACACTGTCGATCGGGTAGGGTAGTTTCCACCTCAACCCGGGCTCGGTCACGATCTCTTTGGCGCTGCCAAACCGCGTACAGACCGCGACCTCGGTGAAACGCACCGTGTAGGTCATGCTGAATGCAATCAACGAGAGCAAAACAACCACGACTGATACTAAAAATATAATCTTCGGCACAGTGCATTCTCCAACCCGAACCAACGGGTGTTTATGCCCACAAGGGCGTTCGCTTTCAGTCAACACGGGGATTCAAGCCCGTGCTTCTTCTTCATTCACACTCAACAGTTAGTTGAACTCTTTCCCGGCTTCAGTATCAAATATCTTGGTTCCCGCCTCACGATCCTGGAGTTCGATCCGAATCTTGAGGTCCTCGAGCCCCTTGGGAACGAGGTACACACGGGCGTACTTGGTCGAATCGAGCCAGGCGTCGAAGTACATCTTGCTGCGGAACAACTCCGGCGCTGCGAGGTACGCGTCAAGCTGCCCCTGCAGCAATGCCGCCCGCCCACGCTCGGACATATGACGCTGCCAGCGCTGCGAGCTCGCGACCAGCAGGCTCTCGCCCGCTTCGCCGCCCGCTTGTTCGAGCAGCCGCTGCACCTTGAGCTCGGCATCAACAATCTCGGTATCACTGCCGCCCGCACCACGCACCACATCGAGCTCATTGAGCGCATCAACTATGTCGTCGGCCAGCTTTACCGTCCCGACGATCTCCGTCAGAATCTTGATCCGTGCTTTCTCGGCGTCCTCGATCGACGACGCCTGGTTCTGCTGGGCCTGGATCACACGCAGGAAGTTGGGCGCAACCTTCTTAGGCGGATGAACGCCGTGCACACCAACAAAGACAATCTTGATCCCCGGGCCTTGCCCGTTGTTGAGTTTGGAGTACGCCGCGTTGAGCCGTTTCATCAGTTCTTCGGGCATGGTCGTGCGGTACGACGCGAGGACCTGGTGCATCTGCAGCTCGCCGAGGTACTGCGTCACCACCCGTCGACCGATCACCTTGAGCAGCTCCTCGCGATCAGCGGGGCTCGCGAACCGGTCGAACAGCTCGACATTTTGGACCACATACTGCATCGGGACTTCAACCGCGAGCAGCGAGAGCCCGGCGACATCAGCGGAATCGGATGAATCTGAACGATCGCCATGCACAATGTTGAGCATCTCGCGGGCCGAGTGCGTCTCGGTCCAGACGATCGGTGTGGATTTGTTATCCGCACGATCGGAAGCGAGATCAAGAATCCGCACACCCGTGGTGGTCTGGTCCTCGACAATATCGCCCGTCCGTCGGTTCTGTGAAACCAGCACAGGAGTTTCGTAGCTCGCGATCGGCCAGGGCCATTTGACATGCAGACCGGGCCCGATATCACCCGAATCATCCGATGCCGATTCGCCAAAGCTCATCAGTGGCTGACTGATCCGACCGTTGGTCAAAATAAGCCCCCGCTCGTGTGGCTGAACCACCACCAACGAGGTCATCAACCACCCAATAAACACACCGGCAGCAACCAAGAGAAACGCCCAACGCGTAACTAACCGATAAAACCAGGTGCTCGTGACATCAACACCAAACTGGCAGCTCAACGCTTCGCGGGCGTTTTCTGCGATCCGGTCCGGCGCAGCCAAGAGCCCCAAAAGCCTTGAATCGAAGGCCGGACGGGGGTCTTCGCCCGGTTTGCGCGGGCGGTACATATCGAGCACCAAGTTCATCACGATCTCGGCGCCCAGCACGATCATCGCGATCGCGATGATCAGCGGAGCCCAACCGGTGAACGATCCTTTGTCTAATGCCAGTTGGAAGAACGCCCCCACCGCGATCAGCACCCCGATCAGCGAGCCGGCGACCGATTGGGCCGCCCCGCTGCGGAGCATCCCCCACGCCTTCTCTTTGCCCATCCCGGAGGTAAACCGCGCGAAGATAAACCCGATGACCCCCATCGCCACGCCGATGGCGAGCCCGAAGCCCGCCAGTTTGGAAGAGTTGAAGTCAGTTGAGCTGGAATCACCCACCCATCTCTGGGCACCGCTGAGACCAAAGAAGAGGTTAATCCCGGCGACCAAAACCGCCGAAGCGGGCACGATCCATTTCTGGATGAAGATCAATCGCCTCGCCGCGACCCGAAGATCGTCCGAGACCCCTTCGAACGCGCTGGCCGAGACCGCGCCGGATGCGGCGAGCTGGTCAGCTTCGAGCGCCTCGATGCGTTCACGACGATGCTGGTCAAAGACCAACAACTGCACCGCCCAGATAATAATCCCGGTCCCGAGGAAGATCGTCGCATACACCCCGACACTGTCGTGGGAGTAAATCGCGTACAGCAACATCGCGATCGTCAGAACGATCTGCAAAATCAGTCCGAGCAGGCTCACCGACGAGCCTCGGCGGTATGTGAGGTAATCACCCTTCATCATCGTGGAAGCTCTTTCCTCAAAGTTATCTGCATGGTGGATTCCAAATGGTGTACTCCGGGCATCTGCCAACTGATCCCCGAAACCCAACCCGCTCATCGCGGATCACTAGTGTACGCCCCTCAGCGGGCTATTGTGGGCACCCTGTGCCCGCTTGTCCACCCTCCGCGTGTGACTACGCTCCGCCTCACCACCCGGTTCGTTCCAATGCCCAACAAATCCTCACCTTCTGTGAACCAATCTCCCCGGCGATCGTACCGGGCAGATCGAGCCGTCCAAATCCATCACACTTGCCCATCCTTGCCCATAGCCCCCCTACCATCACCGCTGCATGATCTCACCAATCCTCGCCATCGCACGAAACGCCTTTATCGAGAGCGTCCGCCAGCCGGTCTTTTTTCTGATGCTGATGGTCGCCGGTCTGCTCCAGATCCTCAACACCTGGATCTCCGGGTTCACGATGGGACGCATGAATGTCCCCGGCGAGGTCACCGCGGACAATAAAATGATGTTCGATATCTCGCTGGCAACCGTGTTTGTCAGCGGGATCATCCTCGCCGCCTTTATCGCCACCGCGACCGTATCGCGCGAGATAGAGAACAAAACCATCCTCACCGTGGTATCCAAGCCCGTCAATAGGTATTCCGTCATCCTCGGCAAATACCTCGGCGTCGCGTGCGCGATGCTCGTCGCGGGCGGGATCATGATCGCCTTCCTGCTCCTCGGCATCCGCCACGGCGTGCTGGCAACCGCCGCCCAGCACCTCGACACCCCTGTTCTCATCTTCGGAACCGGCGCAATCGCCCTGGCAATCCTGATCGCTGGCGCGGGCAACTTCATGTACGAATGGTCCTTCGGGCAGACCGTTTCACTCCTCCTCTTACCCTTTATATGGATCGCCTACCTTGGGGTGCTGCTCATCAACAAGGATTGGGAGTTGCAGTCCATCGCGACCGACTTCAAGCCTCAGATCACCATCGCCTGCGGCGTCCTGATGATGGCCCTGCTCGTCATGAGCGCGGTCGCCACCGCAGCGTCCACCCGGCTCGGGCAAGTCATGACCATCGTCGTGTGCGGCGTCGTCTTTGTCGCCGGGCTGCTCTCCAACTACATGATCGGGCGCCATGTCTTTATCAACGATCGGTTCGCCCAGGTCTCGATCGTCTTCTCCCCGCTCGAAACCGACATCTACGAGTTCCGCCCCGATGAAATACGCACGATCGCTGCCAAACGCGCGGGCGTGAGCGAAGAGGAGTTTGACGAAG
>JAESUL010000002.1 GCA_016763115.1 Phycisphaerales bacterium
CCTTGCCGGTCTTGGAGATCCGGATTCGTTTGGCCAGGCCTTTGTGGCTCTTGTTCATCGCATGGGCTCCAGACAGATAGCTATAAGTCATCGACAATACCCGCATCCATTGCAGGCAGGGGGAGAGTATAGCCCCTCAAAATGCACCGTCCAGCGACTAAGAGGGGTAGTTTGGACGATTTATGGGCCAACGAAAGCATCTGTGGGGCCGTCGGGCTGCTCGTTGCCCTCGATCACGCCCAGGTGATTGCGGATCTGATGGATGACCTGCTCGATCGGGCGTGGCAGCCAGAGATTGTCGTTGCCCGTCAGGACCGGGCGGGTCAGCCATTGGGTCGAGCCATCGAGCTTGAGGATGTGCTGCCCGCTCTGATTATGGTTTGGAGAGTTTTCCTCGGGGATGATCGGCAGCCCACGGATCGCCCTCAGGGTCACCGGCGAACGGTCAGACATCAGCACCACCCGGACCGGGATCGAGGCGTGCATTTTCAAGCCTCCCTTGGGCATGATCCGGTAGGAATACGAGAGTTCCTCGACCGATTTCCAGTCCCAAGCACCGGGATCGAGTTTCTCTGTCTGGGCATTGGGATTGCTCGGGCACGCAAGGTCGCCCAGGGTGGCGTGGTCGGTGCGGATCAGGGTGTAGAGGTTGGCCGAGTTGGATTGGTCGGGGGTGGACCCGACATTCATCCAGGTTGGCCCGAATCCGGCGGTTGCCATGGGGAGCGTGTCGCGATTGGAGTTGGCGTAGACACCAAACGCATCGGCAACCGTTCCAAGATTCCCTAGGCAGGCAATCTGCTGTGATGTGCTCTGGACCCGCGAGAAGATCGGCATGGCGACCGAAGCGACAATCAGCAGGACCGCTGCGACAGAAATCAGGTCCGCCACTCGGAACCGCATGGTGCCTCGTCCACGGGTTGGAATGGCGTAGACGGATTGCTGGGCATCAATATGTGACTGGATTCGTGCGAGTGTTCGATTGATGAGATCGGCCTTGGCTGATGGATCTGAAAGAGTGCCTGAGACTGCCAGCTCGCGGAGCCCTTCGAGCGTTTGGCCTTGCGGTTGAAGGGTTGAATCGAGTGATTCAAGATCGCAACCAGAATCAATCCATTGATCAAGGGCGGCTTGGTCGAGTTCGCTGAGCGGATTGGATTGTGTTCGTCGGGTGCTCAAAGTAGTGAGATCAATGCGTGACCCACGATCGCGCTCGGCAGCAACAGGTGTATCAAGAAGGCTCAAGAGACGCTGCACAGCCTGCGATTGGGAATCGTTGGCAACTTGCCCGTCGTGCTCGCGGGCATCAAGAAACCCATCAACCGCTCGAGCATCTATCGCTGAGAGTTGAAATCCACCATCTGATTGTTCGGGCTCATTCGTCGTCATCGATCAACCTCCACGACTCGTTGATTCTTTGGTGACTGCCTGCCAACTTCGTGCGAAAGCCGCCACAGCGCTGTGCATCCGAGATTTCACGGTCCCGAGCGGGATCCCGAGGTCCTCGGCAATATGTGCATAACTCAATCGCTGAAAATACGCCAAGAGAAGCACCTCACGCAACGGCTCACCCAGTCTGTCCAGAGCCTGCTGAACGAGATCATCTCGCTCGGCAAGGTCCATCGCGGCGTCCGGAGAGGGAACATCCACCTCCAACAGATCAATAAACGCCGTTCCGCCCTCAGACATTTTTAATGGTCTGGAGAGCTCGACTGTCCGCTGACGCTTCTTCTTACGAAGCAAGTCCCTGCCTTTGTTCGCGCCAATTGTAAATAACCATGGACGAAATCGGCGGGTGGCATCAAATGTGGAGGCCGATAAGTGGACCTGGAGGAAGGTCTCCTGAAAAAGATCCTCCGCTGCTGCCCGATCCCCGACCAGACGGGTCAGAAAGCGTAGAAGATTATCATGGTACCGCTCGATCAACTCTCGGTACGCACCGGCATCGCCATCGCGGAAAGCGACAAAGACCTGCTCGTCAGTCTGAGATGTGAAATCCGCCAAAGTGGGCCCTCTCGCTCCGTTGAGGGGTCTACGACGGAGCCTTGGATAAAGATCGGCTATTCGGGTGAGATGACTGTGCCCAAGGACCGTTGCATCGTAATTCCGGTATGCGGACCAAACAGCCTGAGCCCCTCTTCACGCAACTTGGGGGCGGTTTGGGCAACATACTGGTCGAATGCCTCCTGGGATGGAAAAATATACCTTGAAACAACCGCCAACGAATCCGCGGGTTCGGTCTCCAAAATCGCGTATCCTGAGGTGGCTCCGCCCTCGATGACCGCCTGAATGTGACCCTTGAGAAGCCAATCGAGGATAGGGCTGGACGAGGGTTTGGTCCGGGAAGAGTGTGCGGACGGCATATTCGATCATGGGCATGGGGTCACGATAGCCGAAAACAGTGTTTGGGGTGCAATCCCCCGGCAACTGAGGCGTTGAACTTTGTAGGATGGTTCCAGCTTTGAGCATACACCCAACCCGACCAACCGAGCAACCAAATGATCTGGGCCCGTTGATTGCGTTGGCGGCCCAAGGTGACGAGCGGGCATGGGTCGATCTGGTCGATCTCTACGCCCGGCGGGTCTTCGCGATGGCGAGGAGTCGGCTGCATGATGACGAGCTGGCAGAAGAAATAACACAGTCTGTCTTTGTGACTGTGGCGATGAAGTTGAACGGGAACGAGGGGTACGCCGAGATGGGGCGGTTCGAGCCTTGGCTCTTTCGGATCACAATGAACAGGGTTCGTGATCTGTGCAGAAAACGAAAGAGGCACGCGACACCGACCGACCCAGAGCACCTCAACAGGCACGAGAGTAAAGATGAGCAAGACGATGCAAAAGAAACCAAACAAGCAGAACTCGGGCAGTTGCGCGAGGTGCTCGATCGGCTCTCCGATGCGGACCGTGAGATTATCGAACTCCGCCACCACGGGCAGCTGAGTTTTAAGCAGATCGCCGAACTACTCGGACAACCCGTCGGCACACTCTTGGCAAGGCACCACCGGGCACTCAAGAAAATGCGAGAACAGATCGAAGCGATGAATCAGAACACGGGCAGCAACGGGCTGCCAAAGGAGCAAGCATGAGCACCTACGAAAACAACGAGAACTACCTTGCGGGATCGCCCCAAGCGGAGATGAATGATCTGCTCAATGATCTCGGGCACGCCGAGCGTTCGCGTGCGCCTGCGGGGCTTGAATCGGGAGTGCTCGATGCCATCGCCAAGCAGGTCGCACCCGCTTCGTTGTCCATCGAGCAAACGCCTCGTATTTCTGTATGGTTCTCAAAGACCCTGAAATACTCGGCCGCTGCGGCTTTGGTTCTTGGCGTTGGTGTCGCGACGATGATGACTCGCCCCTGGCAAGCACCCATCACCACAACCGATACCTCGATGATTTCGGTGATGTTCCAAGAAGATATTGAATCGTTCCTGGCCCTCGATGAACTGGATTCCGAGATTGATGAATCGGTCGCGGAACTGAGCATCTGGGCCCACGCTTTGGATTCGGAGTTCAATGACTCTTGGATGGCGTTGGACCTGATGGAATCGTCGCTTGATACGAATGGAGCGTTGTGATGAAACGAACACTGGCTATCTTGTTCCTCGTCGGCGGAGTATCGCTTGCGGTCGCGGCTGACCCACCCGCTGAGGACCAAGCGAAAACTGAACTGCAGCCCGATTCGCAGGGCAAGAAAGCGCAAAGAAAAGTCGATGCCATTCGGCACCGGCTTCAAGAAGCGATCGTCCGTGGCGAAAGGCAGCTTGAACGCAATCGTGAAGCCCTTGAAAAACTCGATAACGGCGAGACCCCCACCGCGGTGCTTCGAAACATACGCCGGTACAACTTGCGCCCGAATCGCCTCCAGCAAGAAGAACGCAAAAACGCTCGTGAAGGTACCGATCGACCGGATCGCAAGAGCCGCCTTGTAGAGGTGTACGCCTTTATTGGCGAGCATATCCCCGAGTTGAACGACCAACTTGTGCAAATGGCAGCCGTTGACCAGCGGGCCGCCGACCAGATTGTCATGCGGGTGCTCCCCAGGATCGACTCGGTCATGCAGTCCTACAAGAATGATCCAGAACTCGGAGAGTTGAAGATCAACGAACTTCGAGCAGGACTCGGCTTTGTCCAGGCGATCCGATTGTACAGATCCCTCGAAGACCCGACCACCGAACAACGCG
>JAESUL010000034.1 GCA_016763115.1 Phycisphaerales bacterium
GGGGACTTCGAGGAGTTTACCCGTCGCTTTGACGGTGTCGCCTTCTTTGACCGAGAGGTAGTTGCCATAGACGATTGCACCGACGGTGTCCTCTTCGAGGTTCATCACCTGTCCCATGACCGCGCCGTCGTCGGTCTCGAACTCGATCAACTCGCCCGCCATGGCCTTGGAGAGCCCGTAGATCCGCGCGATACCATCGCCGATCTCGACGACCCGTCCGACCTCGGAGATCTCGAGCTCCGAAGAGAACTGTTCAATTTCTTGCTTGATGACGCTGACGATTTCATCGGTCTTGATCTTCACGGGTTGCTCCCTAATCGCGATGCCAACGATCTCAACAGATCACATCAGCACGCGGTTTTCGTGAATAAAATGAATGCCCAAACGACCCGCGATCTGCCGCCCTTGGACGGGCTCACACGGGTCCATACGGTAGGTCACCACCCCCGCGAAGTCACCACGCACGCACCCCCGGAAAACAATGAAAAATGAGAGTCCGCCGTTCAGGGCGTGGGTTCTGGATCGTCGCCCGGATCCACCTCTCCAACCGCCCGGATCGTCAGCTGCACCATCTTTGGTGCCCCCACCATCTTGACCCCCTCGGGCAGCCCGTGCAGATCAATCTGGGCGCTGGTCACCCGCGAGACCAACTGATCGAGCGTCAGGGCCAAAAACGCGGCCGGAACGACCCCGTTGGACCGAATTTTCTCGATCGCCTCGCCCGGGCCGCTCACCATCACCGAGACCACATCGCGGTCGGCCGGGGCGATCACCACCTCGTACCGCCCGACCTCATCGGGCGCCATCAGCACCTGCACCGGCATCGGCGGGAGCTCCAGCGTCTCGATCAAAGACCGCAGCAAAATCCGTACATCCACCCGCCCAGGACCAATCGTCGTCGACCACTCGTCGAGCACAGGCTCGGAAAGCTCAACGGGCATCCCGCGGATGGTCTCCGACCGCCCGGGGGTGAGCTGAGCGATGGCATCGGAATCGACACGGACAATCGCTTCGAGCCCGACGCCTTGCATCTTGGCAGCGACCATCGAAGGCGTCAACAGCGTCAACTGCTCGGGCACGCTCTGCCCCGGCCCTTGCAACTCGACCCCGGTAGGAATCTCGACGCGGACCGGCACACTGAGCTCAACAAGCCGATCGACCTCGACGACAAGAACCTCGGGCACCACCTCGCTGATACGCACCCCGTTCTGACGGATCACCGGATGCTTGCGCCAGATAGATTTCATATCCAAATCATGACGCCCCGGCGTTTCGGGGATCTGCTCACCAACAACCAGTTCAATAGTCCCGCCGAGCTGACGCATGGCGCGATCCAGCTCCGAGGTTGCCCCCTCGAGTGTCACCTCGATGGTCCCCTCCCAGATCACGCCCGCTGCTGGGCGGACCACAAACGATCCGTCCTGTGCATCGGATTCCATCAGCACCACGCGGACGGTGAGCACCTGCGAGTTGACCATCTGCGACTCGGCCATCAACCACAACAACCCCGAAATCACCGTGACCATCACTGCGGTTCGCAGCGACCGCCATACTTTGGTCCCCTTGGTACTCATGACGCCTCCTTTTCTGGAGAGGCTTGCATGTCGTCTGCAGCGGACACCTCGATGCCCTCATCATCAAAGCCAGACCCTTCATCAGAACTGGTATCGAGAACGGGCTCTTCGGGGTCTTCGCTCTCGAAATGCCCGAGCAACCGAGCGAGGACGGATTCAAGATCATCGAGCGGGATCGACGCGCTCAGCACCCCGCGTTGAGCGATGCGGACCAGACCGCTTTCTTCGGAAACCACAACCACCAAAGCATCAGAGTCCTTCGTCACCCCTACCGCGGCGCGATGCCGAGAACCGAGCAACGGATCGGCGATCTCGTTGGGCCCGGCCATCGGGAGTTGAACCCCCGCAGCATGAACCCTGTCGCCCCGGATCACCACCGCCAGATCATGCAGGGCCGATCCGGGATAGAACACTGTTTGCAAGAGTGCTGCGGTCAGGTGGGCTTCGAGCATGGTCCCGCCCTCGGTCAACCCCTTGAGCCCGACGCGCCGTTCGATGACGATGATCGCCCCGAACCGGGCTTTGGAGAGGTACTTGCACGCGATGGTGATCTCGCCCGAGATTCGGGCAGCGCCTTCGTAGCGTCCACGCATAAACTTGGTCTCACCGAGCCGAATCAAACCCCGGCGAAGCTCAGGCTGAAAAATCACGACCAGCGCGATCGCGATCACCGCGAGCATCCGGTCATACAGGTACCCCAGGCGCTGGAGGTGCTGGTCGCCGAGCAACTGCATAAATACCGCACCAACAATCAGCAGAAAAACCAGCCCCTTGATCGCACGGGCAGCTCTTGTGCCCTGGACAAAGCGGAAAACCGCGTAGACAACAACCCAGATCACCACCAACTCGATCGCCGGCTCCCACCAGGTGTAGGAGTTGAGCCGATGCAGCAGATCATTGAGCCGTTCAAATGAACCCACGCGGAATCCTCATTGAGACTATCTGTAGACAACCATCACGATGCCGGGTGCCAATTAGGAGCACACCGGTGTTTGCGTGATTCTAACCGGTCTTTGGGATCTGTGCCGGGGTTCTCTCATCCTTCTACCATCCAACATGCCCATCGAAGTGATCCGCATTGAGCGAACCCCCAACCCCAACGCCCGCAAGTTCGTCACGCCCAGCGATTCTCCGATGCCGATCCGCTCGTTCTTTGCAGCCGATCAAGCCCGAAGCGACCCCCTCGGGTCCGCCCTCTTCGGTATCGACGGCGTCACCAATGTGCTCATCCACACCAACTTCATCTGCATCAATAAATCACAAGATTCCAAGTGGGCAACCATCGAACAGGCAGTCAAGGCGGTGCTCAATGACGCCCGCTGACCAACCCATCACCAAAGCCCTCGAATCCTGGTTCGCCGACCACGCTCGTGATCTGCCCTGGCGGACGACGCCTCGCGACCCCTACCGCTCGCTGGTGTCCGAGTTCATGCTCCAGCAAACACAGGTCTCGCGGGTGCTCGAAAAATTCACACCCTTTGTCCAGCGATTTCCAGCCATCGACACCCTCGCATCAGCGACCGAAGACGAGGTTCTCGCGATGTGGTCCGGGCTTGGGTACTACCGGCGGGCCAGGATGCTGCACAAGTGCGCCCAAGCAATCGTCGAACTGCA
>JAESUL010000035.1 GCA_016763115.1 Phycisphaerales bacterium
GGCGATCGCCAGCGCGGTGGGCGGGTATGTGCTCGCAGCCAATGTGCCCGAATCATTGGTCCGTGGCGGATCGGTCAATGCTGCCGGGATGATGGCGGTGACAAGCGGGGCATTGGTCGTGCTGGCGGCGGTGTTCTCGCCAAGCCACGGATACATCGCCAAAGCCCTCCGCCGACGATCGCTGCAAAAACAGATCGCGGTCGAGGACATCCTCGCAACCCTTTTCCGTTGCCAAGAAACCGGGCAAGCAAGCGTCGAGCAATCACAGCTCGATTCCATCCTCGGCGTCCACAAACAGATGCGTTCGGCCCTGTCCAATGCCCAGGCCGCCGGGCTGGTCTCGATCACCGATGCCCGTGCTTCGTTGACCGACGCCGGGCACGAGCAGGCGAGCACGCTTATCCGCAAGCACCGGATGTGGGAGGGGTACCTTGTTGACAAGGCCGGGATGCCCGCCGACCATGTGCACTCGGTCGCCGAGCAACTCGAACACCTCCGCAACCCAATCCCCGGTGATGGCGACGCCCCGAGCGGCGACCAGCACGGCAAGCCCATCCCGCCGGGCAAGTGAACGGGCCTATCGTCCTTGCATGGCAACACACGAGGTCAACTTTGACGGGCTCATCGCCCCGACGCACAACTACGCCGGGCTCAGCCCGGGCAATGTCGCCTCGGCCAACAACGCCGGTTTGATCTCCAACCCCAAGGCGGCGGCCCTCCAGGGGCTGGGCAAAATGAAAACCTTGATGGATCTGGGGCTCAAGCAAGCGGTACTGCCCCCCCAGCAACGCCCCGACCTGGACATGCTCCGCAGCCTTGGATTCAAAGGTGACGACGGTGCGATTCTCCAACAAGCCCACGCCGAGGATCCGACCTTGCTGGCGGCGTGCTGGAGCGCGTCGAGCATGTGGGCCGCCAACGCGGCGACCGTATCGCCCAGCGCCGACACCAAAGACCGCCGCGTCCACATGACCCCGGCCAATCTGGTCTCCAACTTTCACCGCTCTTGGGAGCACCGATCAACCACCGACGCGCTGCGGATGATTTTCGCCGACGATTCTCGGTTCATGATCCACGACGCGCTGCCGAGCCAGGCCCGGTTTGCCGACGAGGGGGCCGCCAACCACATCCGGTTCTGTGCGGCCCATGACCAGCCCGGAGTCGAGCTCTTTGTCTATGGCGTTGACCGCGACGAGCCCGGATCGGGCGCACGCAACTTCCCGAGCCGACAAACCCGCGCCGCGTGCGAAGCAATCGCCCGCAACCACCAACTCGACCCAACCATGACCGTGTTTGCCCGCCAGCACCCCGACGCGATCGACGCGGGCGTGTTTCACAACGATGTCATCGCGACCGGCAACGCCAATGTGTTCATGTACCACGAGCAGGCCTTCGCGACCTCGCGTTCATTGATGACCGATCTTGCTGCCCCGCTCGGCGGCGACTTGATTGTAATCGAGGCCCACGATTCAGACTTCCCGCTCCAAGACGCCGTCACCAGCTACCTATTCAACTCCCAGCTCGTCACCCTCCCCGACGAGACCATGGCCCTGATCGCGCCGCTGGAATCGAAAAACAATCCACGCGTCAAGGCGTTCATCGACCGGGCCATCGCCGACCCAACCAACCCACTCAACACCGCCAAGTACCTCGATGTCCACGAATCGATGCGCAACGGCGGCGGGCCCGCGTGCCTGCGCCTCCGCGTCGTGCTCAGCGACGACGAACTCAGCGCAACCCACCAAGGGGTCATCCTCACCGATCCGCTCTACGACCAACTCGTTGGATGGGTGGAGGAAAACTACCCCGATCACCTCGCCCCGGACCAACTCCGCGACCCGGTGCTCGCCCGCGGGTGCATCGATATGCTCGATGAACTCACACGGATCTTGGATCTCCCCAAGCTCTACCCGTTCCAGCGGTAGAACCCCCGATCGTGCACCCGGTATTTTCTGCGCGTTGATGGGTGCCCACCGAATCCCCTGTTCGGGCTATTTCTGTGTCCAAACCAAGCCTCCGCTCAACATTACCACCCCTCCTGTACGATAGTGATTGGTACACCGGGTTATCACACCCCCGCTTTGGGGCGATGTGAATCCGGGGCCGACTTTGCACAGGAGCATCATCTGATGTCCGACGACCATCATATCCCGACCGCCAAGCATGAACTCAACCCCGAGCCGAGCGAGCGTTTAGCCCGTCCGTTCCAGCGGTTTGCAAGCCTGTCGAGTTCGGGCGGCATTGTCCTGCTTCTCATGACCGGAATCGCCATGGTCTGGGCGAACATCAACTTCGAGTCCTACGACGAGATCTTCAACGAAACCGAGATACGAATAACCGTTGCCCACAACCCGCACCACGCCCCGACGGCGGGTGAATACAAAGACGACAACGAGCAAGGCGCTGCTGATGAATACAGCAACGCCACTGACCCCGCAGAAAACCCTGCATACGACACCAAATCCGACGAGATCGAACAGAATCTCGACGAAACTGTCGGCGAGGCATCAGAACAAGAGTACGGTGCGGCCAAAGCAGACTACAACGCCTGGCACCCGCTGCCCAACACCCCCCACTGGTGGCAAGGACACTCGATTGCCGCGTGGATCAACGACCTGCTCATGGCGATCTTCTTCTTAGTCGTGGGTCTCGAAATCAAACGCGAGATCCTCGTTGGTGAACTCGCATCACCCAAACAGGCCGCCCTTCCTATCTTCGGTGCCATCGGCGGCATAATCGGCCCCGCGTTGATCTTTGTCGCGTTCAACATGGGCAAACGACCATCAACGGATGGGGCGTGCCCATGGCGACCGATATCGCCTTTGCGGTCGGCATCCTGGCGATGCTCGGATCACGAATCCCCAACTCGCTCAAGGTCTTCCTGATGAGTCTGGCGATCGTGGACGACCTCGCTGCCCTGATGGTCATCGCTATCTTTTATACAGAGAATCTGGATACCGCGTACCTCGGATACGCCGGCACAATCGTCGCGTTGCTGATGGTCCTCAATGTCATGCGGTGCCGGTGGATCACCTTGTACCTTGTTCTTGGATTGCCCTTGTGGTACTGCATCTATATGTCCGGCATCCATGCCACCATCGCCGGTGTGCTACTCGCACTGACCATCCCTGCCCACGCACGGGTCAACGCGGTCAACTTTGTGTATTCCTCGCGCAAGGCACTCGATGTCTTCCAAAACGCCCACGATGATCCGAACTACAACATCACGCAGTCCTCGGTCCGGCGTGCCGCCGTCACCGCGATGATGAAAAATGCCCGTCAGGTCCTGCCCCCATTGCACCGCATCGAGCATGTCCTGCACCCTTGGGCCGCGTTTATCATCATCCCCGTCTTCGCGCTGGCCAACGCAGGCATCCCGGTCAACGGCGGCGTCGCCGAGAACCTCGCCAACCCTGCATCGCTGGGCATCATCTTCGGGGTTTGCCTCGGCAAACCCCTCGGCATCGTGCTCCTGTGCTTCATCGCGTGCAAACTTGGGATCGCATCGCTCCCCCGCGGAGTGACCTGGCGACACATTCTTGGTGCAGGGACACTGGCAGGCATCGGATTCACCATGGCCATCTTCATCGCCAACCTTGCCTTCAAGGGCCCGGACCTCGAGCACGCCAAACTCGCGATCCTTGTCGCATCGGCTCTTTCGGCGATCGTTGGCGCGGGGCTGCTGCTGACCTGCAAGTCGGCACCAGAACCCGAGCCCGAAGAACTCGGCCCAGAGATCGACCCCGACGACTAAGTCATCCACAACACATCCACACCCCCGTCTTGCACACCTCAAGGCGGGGGTTTTTTCATGCTCCCAATCAACCCCGCTGGGCCGTCAAGCAGTATCTAGAACAATGCATTGCGGATTGAAATATCAAAATTGACACATTGTACGAGTTGTGTTCGGTGTAATTTCTCGCAAATTATTGAAAATAGGGTTTCCAAGCGAGCCAGATCCGAGTATTCTTATGGTGGACTCTCGTCCAAGAAATCAGATACCCACTGACAGATACCCCACTGGAGGAAAAAAAATGATTCGTATGACAATGACCGCCGTTATGGTGGCTAGCTGTGGCACCGCGATCGCTGGTGGCCCAAATAACGGCCCAGATGTAATCTGTGGCGTCCTCACAAGTTCAAACTACTACGGACAAATCGGCGGCACCCATGCATTCTCCGTGGGCACCACCTCGTGTAATATCGGCAACATGCCTGCATTATGGGAAGGCGACACCGCGGATCATCCCGTCATCTCGCAGACCATCTGGCGTTATGACAACTCCGAAAAACGCCTGACCCAGGTCGGTATTGGTCATGTGAAACACTCTTTCGCGGCACTCCAAGAAAACGACTGTGGCCTTGGCTGTTCGAACAACGGCGGATGGCAGGCACTCGGTTCGGGCTGTTCGGACCCTTACTCCGCATCGCTCAACGGCGGACAAAGCGGGCTCGGCCCACGCTCAGAGATCAACGCCTTCAACGGCGAAATCGCATGGCCATTCACCAGTGACGGTATGAGCGGCAATGCAATCTACAAGCGCATCCAGGTACAGAACTCCGAGATTGATCTTGCGGACGACTACTATGTTGAAGGTGCCTATGTCCTCAAGGACGAAATCCCCTTCGGCAACCAGTTCAACAATGTCTCTTGGAGAGCAATGAGTCACAGTGGCGCACAGGTGCTGGTGATGAGCGGCCCGACCGTCCAGATGACCCCCGCCATCCAGATCTGGCAGGACCGTGATCCTTCCGTGACACTGACCACCGTCGATGTTCCGGGTGAAGGACGATTCATTGTTGCCTCCAAGGCCAAAGACATGGGCGGCGGCGTCTGGCGCTACGAGTATGGTGTCTACAACCAGAACTCGGACCGCTCGGCGGCCTCGTTCACTGTCCCCGCAACCGGGACCTCCAACTACGGGTTCCATGATGTCAACTACCACGATTCGATCGACGATAACATATCCCCGACCGACTGGGCAGTGACCGAAGGCGCAACCTCTGTTAGTTTCAGCACCCCGATCGAAGCAATGAACCCCAATGCCAACGCGATCCGCTGGGGCACGATGTACAACTTCTGGTTCGATGCCAACACCGCACCGACCACGGGCGATGCCGAAATCGGGCTCTTCCGCGCTGGCTCGCCATCAACGGTGCTCGCTTCGATTGTCATGCCAAGTGCAGAGGAAATCTGTACCGCAGACCTCGCTGAGCCATTCGGTACCCTGAATCTTCAGGATGTCTTTGCACTCCTCGCGTTGTTCAACGCAGGCGACAACGCTGCCGACCTTGCTGCACCATTCGGCACCCTGAACCTTCAGGATGTCTTTGCCTACCTCGCAGATTTCAACGCTGGTTGTAAGTAAGACCGCCCCCTGAATCCATACCAATCCAGACACCC
>JAESUL010000036.1 GCA_016763115.1 Phycisphaerales bacterium
CCAGGCGAGGTGCATCGCGTGGGAACGCTCCGACGAGATCCGCCCGAATCAGTTGTTCGCTGCCTCGCTGGAGGGCGCACGGCTCGGCGAACAGGTGGGGGCGCTGGTCGTCGATGCAGCCCAATCGCACCTGCTCACGCCGATGGGGATGAGGACGCTTTCGCCTACGGATCAAGCGTATTGTGCGCATTATCGCGGTCCATTGATCGAGCGTGACCGGGCCTACCACAACGGCACCGTCTGGCCCTGGTTGCTCGGGGCGATGTGCGAAGCGGACATGCGTGTGCACCGCTTTGATGATCCATCACGGGCGCGGACCATCGAGCGGGTGTGCGTGCTTGCTGACGAAATGTGCGTGGGGTCTGTGGGGTCGATTGCCGAGATTTACGATGCCGAGTTGGGTGCGGATAAGAAACACGCCCGCCAGGGATGTCCTGCGCAGGCGTGGTCGGTATCGGAGTTGTTGCGGGTGCTGGTGCTTGCGTTGAAGATTGATTAGTCGTCTTTGGGCGAGGCCTTCATGAGCCGTTCTGCATCTTCAGGGGTCATCGAACCCTCGGCGATGTAGGCCGCGAGTTCACGCCGGGTTTTTTCGCGTTCTTTGATTTTGGTAATGCTCTTGCCCATCGAGAAGATGATCGCGACGATGGCGACGAGTCCACCGATTGCGAACAGAATGATCGGGACGGCGTTGTCGCTGGTGACAATGGTGTGTACGAGTTCGTCCTGCATGGTCTATTCCTCTGTATGTCTTTAGCCGCAACCGCTGTTGTTTTGTTTTTTCGTGTCGAGAATCCGTTGTGCTTGGTCGGGGGTCATCGAGCCCTCGGCGACATACGCCGCGATCTCGCGCCGGGTCCGTTCATGGGCGAGCCCGGTGATCATGCCAAAGAACGCCTTGACGACTGACATCACCACGATTGCTCCGAAGACAACCGAGATGATGAAGAGTTTGTCGTTGTCCATCAGCTGTTGAATGATGTCTTCCATCGTGTGCTCTCCATAAGACCCAAACCACCCGCTTGTACGGGTGTCCAATGGTGTTCTTGGGAATCGGTCCGCAGCGATTTCACCGTGTGCATTGTATCAGCAAATCGGCACTATTGGGCAGGGCATCGGGATATTGGGTGGATCAGCCGTGCAGCATGGTGTCCATGATGGCGGTCCAGGGCGAATAAAACATGAACGCATCGGCGCTGAGTCGGCTCGTGCCGTCGCCGCCGTGCAGTGAGCGGTACTGTGCGTCGGGCGGCGGCGTGAAGTTGGCAAACCCGAGGTCGTAGCGCGTATCTGGAGCAAGTTCACGCAGATCATCGACGGGGGTGTTGTCGTCGAGCAGCGACGGGCGCGGGTCGCCGTCGCCGATAAGCCCGATGCGTGTGCGCCCCCCGACCAGCCGAACAAGTCGTCGTTTGATGCCATTGTCGGTGAGGTGGTCGATGTGCAGATCGAGCATGGGCTTGACGCTCAGGCGGTGATCTTGCTTGATGTGGCGCATGTCGCCTCGCATTGCTGCCCCTGCCGCAGCACCGGCCGGTGCCATGGCGGCGTAGGACGAGCCCATGGTTGGTTCAGAGCGGATACTGGTGGTGGTTGTGCGTGCTTTGCCGAACACGACCATTTTGAGTTCAGGTGCTTGGAAGGTCCACGCGCCGCCGTCGCGGGTGCGGACGGCGAAGGCACCGAGTTCTTTCTCGGGGAAGACCTCAACATTGGCGGGGAGTTCTGCCTTTGGGTAGTTGTCGAGTTGGTTTTGGGTCGGCGCAAGTGCAAGGATTCCGAGTTTGTGCAAAACGCGGAGGACCTCTTTGGCGATGATCGTGTCGATCGAGCAGATCACGCCGGGCGTGGATCGGTGGGTGGCCATCCGGGCTTGGTGCGGGTCGAGGGCGGCGGCCATGACGAGGGCCTCGATCTTCTGGTCATCGGTAAACCCTGCCGGCCAAGACAGCACACTGAGATAGGCATGGTCACTTTGCGTCATGCTCCTACCATACCCGATATGCGCTGGTGTGCAAGGGTACAATCGGATATGAGTACCCAAAAACAAGCGTCAATCGCGTCGCAGAAGTGTATTGATCCCGATTGCGGGGCGTCGTTCCCCATCGAGCAGACCATGCTCGCGTGCGCACAATGCGGGTCGATGCTCGATATCGTGTACGACTGGGACAAGGCGTTCCCCAAGGCGGATCGCTCGTGGTCGGTGTTCGAGCAGCGCGGCGCGAGCTTCACGCCAAGGGCGGCGGCGGGCGCACGCTCGGCGACGGATTCCATGCTCAATTTTTCTGGTGTGTGGCGGTTCCGTGAACTGCTCCCGTTCTGGATGCACGCACCGGGCGGCGCATCAGATATCGTCACGGTTGGCGAGGGACGGACCAATCTGCAGCAGGCCGACTTGCTGGGCAAGGAGATCGGGTTCGATCTCGATAATGGCGGCGGGCTGTTCCTCCAGTACGAAGGGTTCAATCCATCAGGATCGTTCAAGGACAACGGGATGGCCGCAGCTTTCACGCACGCGAGGATGGTCGGTGCGAAAAGGGTGGCGTGCGCATCGACGGGCAATACGAGTGCGTCATTGGCGATGTACGCGTCGTTGACGGGGATGGAGGCGTTTGTTTTTATCGGCGAGGGCAAAATCGCGTACGGGAAGTTGTCGCAAGCACTGGATTTCGGCGCAAAAACACTGCAAATAGAGGGCGATTTCGATGCGTGTCTGGCCCGTGTGCGCACAATCGTCGAGACCCGACCCGAGCTGGGCGTGTACCTGATGAACTCGGTGAATCCGTTTCGGCTTGAAGGTCAGAAGACGATCATGCTCCGGATTCTCGAGGGCATGAACTGGGAGATCCCCGATTGGATCATCGTGCCGGGCGGGAACCTTGGCAACTGTTCCGCGTTCGCCAAGGCCTTTATGGAACTCAAAGAGCTCGGCATGATCGATCGCATTCCCAGATTGGCGATCATCAACGCATCGGGTGCCCGCACACTCGACCGGATCGTCAACGATCAGGGCGTGGTGTGGAACGGTGGGCGCTACGACAAGGGCATGGTGCGTGAAGAATATGAACGCATGGACCGCGACAACCACCAGGCGAACACGGTCGCCAGCGCGATCGAGATCAACCGCCCGGTGAATCTGCCCAAGGCACTCCGCGCGATCGAGGTCATGGACGGCGTGGTTCGCGCCTACGACGACGAAACGATCGTCGAACACAAATCACTCGTTGGCAAGTACGGGTTCGGGTGCGAGCCCGCGTCGGGCGCATCGGTCGCGGGGGCGAGGTACCTTCTGGAAGAGGGCATCATCAAGCCAACTGATCGCGTCGCGTGCGTGCTCACCGGGCACCAACTCAAGGACCCCGATGTGACGGTCAACTACCACACGGGCTTGCCCACCAAGCAGGCGCAAGTGTGGCTCGGGCAACAAGATGCGGCGGATGCGATCGGTTCGGTC
>JAESUL010000003.1 GCA_016763115.1 Phycisphaerales bacterium
CTGTCATGGCACAGACCCGGTCCAGCACACCCTCACGGTTTCGATCACCGCCCTGCGCATCGGCGATGCCTGGATCAACGCGAGCGGACGCCTGCGTGTGGTATTGCCAGAAAACACCTCGCAGGTTCTCCGCGCCGGCGAAATGGTCACTCTCCTCGGCTCTTTCCGCCCACCACGAGGTCCGCGAAACCCAGGAGAGCCCGACTGGCTCTCGCTAGCAGCGCAGAGCAATCGTGTTGGGTCGATCTATATCGAGAGCGACGAACTTGTTGTCGTTTCTTCGCCACTTACTTTCCGTCAGCGATCACTTGGTGTATTTTGGCGCATCCGGGCCCAACTCCGCTCGCGTGCAATCCGTGTATTGGGAGTCGAATCTTCTGATTCACAATCCAACGCCGTGCTTGGTGCGCTCATCCTCGGTGTTCGTGATCCGGGCTTCAACGAGGTCTACCAGTCATTTCAGCGTGTCGGCATCGCGCACATGCTCGCGATTTCAGGGTTCCATGTCGCCGTCATGCTCTGGCTCGCGGTGATGGGTGTCCGGGTGATCGGCGAGCACCCCAAACTCGAAACACTGGTCGTGCTCGGAATCATCATCAGCATCCTTCTGCTGCTCCCGCTGCGCCCGCCGATTATTCGTGCGGTCCTGATTGTCCTGATTCTGCTCGGCGCGGGCGGGTCCGGACGCCGATACGACCGGCTCACCATGCTCGCGTGGATTGGATCGATTCTCCTGCTCGTGCGCCCGCTCGATCTCTTCTCGCTCGGGTTCCAACTCAGCTTCGGGATCACCGCGATGCTTCTTGCTCTTCCAAAGCCAAACCAAGAAAACCAGGCGCATTTTTTACAATCCAAACACCGCGGGTTCTTTGCTTCGAGTATCACGCCTATTTGGAAACTCTTTCGGATCAACACCGCGTGCTGGCTTATCGCCACGCCGACCATTATGCACAGCGTCGGCATCGTGAGCATTCTCGCCCCCATCGCCGCCCTGGTCATGATCCCGGTCGTCGTTGTCCTGATGATCGCCGGCTACACCCAACTCGGCGTCGGCATGGTCTCGCCAGCACTTGCTGATACGCTCTCGCCGATCACAGGGTTTATCTCTCAGCAAGCAACACACTTCACCATCCAACTTGATTCCATCCCCGGCTCCTCTGTCCGCGCACCAAATCTCGGCATCGCCTGGACACTCTTCGCAACCGTCCTGCTCAGCGTGTTCATTCTTCGCCCACGCATGAGAACACGATGGAAAACATCGGGTGCGTGCGTCCTGATGGGCGGGTGGGCAACAATCCTGATCGTTTCGAGCCACCACGCCAACACGCTCCGCATCGACATGCTCGATGTCGGCAACGGCTCGTGCTTCATCATCCGATCCGTCAACGAATCCACCCTCTTCGATCTCGGCTCGCTCGATCATCGTGTGGAAAACACTGTTTCGAGAAGCGCACATGCCCTGCAAGCACGCCCTATCCAATCAGCGTTTATCTCACACGACAATCTTGACCATTTCAACGGGCTCGTCAACAGCACGATCAACCTCGGGCTCCGCCGTATCTACATCACCGAAGCCATCAGTCACGACCCATCACGCGCATGGATCTCGATAAGAGAATCCCTCATTGAATCAGGCGCACAACTCGTGGTTGTCCACGCCGGCGACACCATTTCTCTTGGAGACAGCACCGCTGAAATACTCTGGCCACCAAAGGGCTTCGGCGCCGATTCAATCAACAACGAGAACAACACCTCACTGGTTGTGCGCTGGTCGATTGATTTGCACGGGCAGGAAAGATCCATCCTGATGACCGGCGATATCGAAGCAGAAACCATGCGTGAACTCATGGCTCGTCACCCAGATCTGCACGCCGACATCCTTGAGATCCCTCATCATGGCTCGCCGCACGCAACACTCATCGAGTTCGTCAACCATGTCAATCCATCAGTTGTACTCCAGTCAACCGGACGATCCCGCCTCAATGATCCACGCCTCGATCCGCTGCGCCTGCTGTCGAGAAGCTGGTACACCACCGCCGATCGCGGCGCAGCGTGGGCACGGGTTCAACAAGACGGAACCATTGAATCTGGGTGGTCGGTTGATTAACTACCGCCCGCGGACACGCTTGATCGCCGCATCAATCGCCGCCCGTTGGTTCTCCGCGGTCATGGTGATTCGCAATGATTCAAGCACCGCCACCGAATCTGGAATCGAACGCCGACGGATAAACATAGCCAACTCCTCGGCGTCTCCGAGTTCTTGGGCCCGGCGAAGATTCGCCCGAAGCAATGCCTCGACACGCAAGTCCTGTTTTCTCGCAAGCAACGCACGCCCCGAGAACCACAGAATATCCTGCAAAAGAAGGCTATTGCGATCTTCAATGCTCAGCCGCTCGAAAGCATCAAGAACCTCCGTGCTGTTCCAGTCGCGGAACAACGCCGGGATCGCTGCGCGCGCACACTGGGTTGTAAACACCTCTGGGCGATCAGACATGAGCGCCTTGGCGAGCCTTGCAGCGTCATGGTCTCTTCCAAGCATCACCAGATCCGAAATCGCACCCGCAAAATCGTTGGATTTCACGCGCACGGAAACCCGCTCCGAAATATCGACAAATTCCACAATGTTCATTGACAGTTCAAGGCGTGACCCCGCGGTTCCCAGTGTGATCAACGGATCGCCGAGCACCGCGATCTTCCAGACATTCCCGTCGTCGTAGCGGACCGCGACTCCAAAGTTCATCGACCCGACAAGCCGGCGTGCGATCAATGGCGAGGGCACAAACGCATTCAAGTACGGCTCATCAACCGAGCCGGCGTAGGCGTACACCCCGCGCGCAAGCAGGCGACCGCCGATCGTTCCTTCATTGGTCGGTGTTTGCATCGAGAACGAATGCACCATATGAATAACAGTCGGCTGCGTCAGAATCGGCAAGTCCCCGGGCCACCCCGGACCGTGCGGGAGGTCAAAGCGTGTCTGCGACCCCTTCGAGTTGATCAAAATCAACGATGTATCCACGGGACGGAGCATCCGCTGACGCCAGTTGTTGATTTTGTAGTTGGGCATGTCGTGCAGCTCGGCGTTGATCCCCGCGCGGGCAAGCTCGCGCGATGTCGCGGTCATGTCGTAATCAACCCAAGGTTTTTATCGGTGTACCCATCCCACAAAAACGCGGAATCAATCTCCAAGAACAGCGCGCACATCGCCTGGTACACGCACCCCTCGGTGGTCCCGATGATCTGCCCCGCGTACGCCCAACGCACGCCGCTGCCGCCGCCATCGGTCCGCCCGATCCGATCGGACGTCGCCACACTGTCGCGTGCCTTTGCTCCTGTTTTTATGCGTGTGCTAATATTGAGTGCAAGCGTGATGGTGTCGATCTCGTCTCCGATTTCTCGCCACCGGAACCTCTTGGATTCCACCGCCCGCTCGATCTCAACCTCCAACGCATCGCCCTGCGCCGGTGTCAGGTCCTTGGCCCTCGGCGTTTGTACATCGGACACATAGAGTAATGGTTGAATCCGTCCCGCCGCCAGAGCCAACGCCGCTGCCCACGCCGGATCGTTGGCGTCAGTCACCACAATCCCCGGGCTGTACACATCGTTCTTGCGCAACTCCTCGAAGGCCACCTCCCACGAAACCGAGCGATCATTGAGCGCACGACCAAAGGCTTTGTTGATCTGCACCTCGCGCCCCTCGCGGGTTGGTGCGAATCCTTGGGCATCTTTGGGTGTGTATTCCAGCACCTTTTCAGGCTTGAACTTGCGCACGAATCGTGCGATATTCTCACGCGCCTGCGCCGTTCCGTCATCAATGAGGATCGGGAACCGCATCGGCCCCTCCCACGACGCGATCGCCTGCAGATAATCCCCGTCATTTTTAACGATCACCACCACCGGGAGAATCCGCTGCGTCTGGCGGATCAAACTCGCCCGCAGCCCCGCCCGGCGGACCGGGTCCGCCTTCTCGATC
>JAESUL010000004.1 GCA_016763115.1 Phycisphaerales bacterium
CGTCACACCCACTTCGTAATATGAGTCGAGTTGAACTAACTTGAACTCCGTTATTGTGAGGCAACCTGGGACACAACGCTAGATATGTGTCAGATGAAGATGAAGAGAGCTGCAGTCATGGCGCAAACGGCAAGAAGCATTGCTTTTTTCATACAGATTTTCCTTTTTTTGTTTGATTCTCTCTCAACAAATCAAGCATGCCCGGATACAAAACCAAGCATGCCCATCACGCCCACTATAGCGAAAATAGTCCAGTTATGGACAAGATTATCGGCAAATTGTCCTTAAATTAGGGAATTTTTGAATATCGTTGGCATCTCGCATGCCAGGCGTTTGTTCGTGCTCTTGCCCCGTATGCCTCGGTGTTGCCTATTGCGCTACTTCCGAAGAAAGGACAATCGTTTGCTGAAAGCAGACTCGGCCACGAATACCACGCCGTAAATCAGACCAATGCTTGCAAGGGTGCTTCGATCGTGGCTCCACATATAACTCAGCAACAACCCAATGGTCAAAGCCACCACCATAATCCCACACAGCACAATCGTCGGATTCGCCCGCGTGATCGCCCGAAGCCTGTAGTTGGCAATCCCAACCCCAAGCGAGACCAGCAAAAAAGTCAAACTGGAAAATGACGCAATTGTCCCCAGCGAGTTCATCGTCGTAAACGCAATCCCCAATGCCGTCATGGTGATGACCCCAACAACAGGAGCATGCCCTACCCGCGAACGAAACGAGAACGCTTTGGGCACGATGCGTTCGCTCGCCATCTGCGACAACATCCGCGATGCCCCAAAGACCGTCGCATTGATCGCCGACGAGGTCGCCAACAATGCTGCTACTCCAACCAAAACCCGCCCGGCATTGCCCAGCGCAGGCTCGGCCGCCACCGCCAAGGCGTATTCCTCTGCGGCGATCAACTCCGCAGCTGTCGGACTTCCAATGGCCACGAATGCAACACTCAAATAAATCAAAGTCGTGATGATGATCGAACCATAAATCCCGCGAGGCACATTCTTGTCTGGATCATCGATTTCCGTAATCGCATTGGTGATCAACTGGAATCCCTCAAAGGCAACGAACACCATCGCACCTGCAATAAACACCGAACTGACCCCCGTGTCAAACACAGGAAACAAATGGTCCGACTTCACCGAGCGCATCCCCGCAAACGCAAAGAACGCCAAGAGAATGATCTTGGTATAGACAATCAGATCCTCGGTCCGCCCAGAGGACTTCACACCTCGCAGGTTGACAACCATGAAGAACAATAACACCCCTGTCGAGAGCACCAGCCGCACCATCGGATCATTGTCTGATCCAAGTAAGTCCGCGCCATACGCGCCGAAAGTGAAGGCATACAAGGCAAGCGTCCCAACATACCCGACAATAACCGCCCAGCCTTCAACCCCCGCAACATGCGGATGCTTTGGAAATGCTCGTTCAAGATAAGTGAAACTCGCTCCGTCATCACGGTATGCCAAGGCCAACCGAACATACGAATACCCCGCAAGCATCGCGATCAACCCGCCTAGCGCAAAGGCCAAAGGTGTTGCATGTCCAGAGATACCAACCGCGATGCCCAGCACCGAAAAAATCCCGCCGCCAATCATCCCACCAACACCCATCGCGATGAGTTCAGCGAGCCCAAGTTTCTCCGGCGTGCGTTGCGTCATACCCTACTTTTCCAGAGCTTTGGCTTCAAATGATGCTATCTCCGCTTCTTGCGGCTCTTGACACCCCGCGCCTTGGTCTTCGTCGAGCCCTTGAGCGAGAACCCGCCGCCGCCCATCCCGGCTAATCGCGACGCGTCGAGCTTCCCGCCCGAACTCATGGCCTTGGTCATTTTGCTGAGCATCGAGAACTGCTTGGTGAGCTGCCCGACCTGGTTCTGATCGGTCCCCGACCCCGCAGCGATCCGGCGCTTGCGGGTGTTCTTGATGATGTCGGGCTTGGCACGCTCGGCTTTGGTCATCGAATGAATCATCGCTTCGGTGCGGTCGAGTTGCTTCTCGTCGATATCCATGTCCTTGACCGCCGACCCCATGCCCGGCAGCATCCCGAGCAACGATTTCATCGACCCCATCTTGCGGATCATTTTCATCTGCTTGAGGAAATCGTCCATCGTCAACTCGCCCTTGGCCATCTTCGCCTCGATGGCCAGGGCTTCTTCTTCGGAAACCTCCTGCTGCGCCTTCTCGACAAGCGATACCACATCGCCCATACCCAAGATCCGCCCGGCCATCCGTTCTGGATGGAACACCTCGATCGCATCGAGCTTCTCGCCCACCCCGATGTACCGGATCGGTGCGCCCGTGATCTGCTTGACCGAAAGCGCCGCTCCGCCTCGCGTGTCGGAATCAAACTTGGTCAGAATCACGCCGTCGACTTCGAGTTTCTCATGGAACGCCTTGGCGCTGTTGACCGCGTCCTGCCCGGTCATCGCATCGACAATCAAGAAAATATGCTGAGGCTGCACCAACGCGCGAATCTGATGCAGCTCACCCATCAACTCATCATTGACATGCAGCCGACCAGCGGTATCGAGAATCAAGACATCGACACCCTGCTTTTTCGCTTCTTTCACGGCGTGCTGACAGATTTTGACCGCAACGCCCACCGCCTTGCCGTACTCGGCGCACTTATCAGGCTCTGCATAAAAATGCACCTGCGATCCGCCGGGCAACTCTGTATTCGCCTGGTTGGCAACCGTTTCCAACTGCTCGACCGCCGCCGGGCGTTGGAGGTCGGCTGCGCAGAGCATGACGCTCCGTCCCTGTTTTTTCAGCATTCCTGCGAGCTTGCCGCAGGTCGTTGTTTTTCCGGATCCCTGCAGCCCGCACATCATAATGATGGTGGGGCCGGGCGAGAGTTTCATAATCCCCGGAGGCGTCGGCTGCTGCTCCGCATCCGGATCACCGCCGAACAACTCGATCAATCGACGGTGCACGATGTTGATCATCGCCTGCCCGGGTTTGATCGACTTGGCCACATCCTGCCCGAGCGCATCGTCCATCACGCTTTCACAGAACGCTTCGGCCACCTCGATATGCACATCCGCCTCGAGCAATGCCGTGCGAACCTCGTCCATCGCCTCGCGGACATTGGACTCAGAAATCGCGGCATTCCCGCTCAGCTTACGGAACACATTATTAAAACCATCAGAAACTCGATCGAACATGCACAACCTCAAAGAAAACCGTGGCACAGGCATCTCGCCGGTGTTCCCACGCAGGGTTCAGATGTTCAGGGCCGTGACCGCAGCCAGGCGATTCTACACACCATCTCGAATCAACACGCTCAATTGCCCGTACAATCCGTTCGATGCCCGAAACACCAAAGAGCGACAGCACGGTCAAACAATCTTGGGAGGTCATGGTGCGCCCGATGGCGTTTACGCACGAGCCGTGGAAACTCATCACGATTCGAGCACGCACACCAAGGCACGCCGACACGATCCTCCGAAGGGAAGGCTACGAGGTTCTGACAGGCAGTATTCAGCGTGCCGACACCGCACGCCAACTCCTCGCGCCCGCACGCCCCAAGCCGGTTCTGTGCAACAAATGCGGGTACGCGCTCGATGGATTGACGATTGAATCGGCACATATCCAGTGCCCAGAGTGCGCATTCAATCAGGTGATCGTGTCTTGGTCGCCGGAAGTAGAAACGGTAAGCAAAACATTTGTATGGATAGGTCTGTTCGCAGCATTCGGACTTGTAATCCTGATCGTGGTGATGCTGGTTATGCTGTTCATCTTGACCTACTGATCACCGCTTGGACTTGAGCCACCCGTGCAGTTTCTCTGCGCTCCAGGTATTGATGCACTGCTCCGCTGTCAACCATCCGCGCTGCCCGGTCATCACACCAAATTTTAGGTTCTCGTAATCACTCGGATGATGGTCGTCACAGTTGATTGAGATCAACGCGCCCGCCTCGACCGCAGCGCGGACATGGGTGTCGCGGAGGTCCAATCGCATCCAATGACTATTGATTTCGAGCGCGACATTGTGCTCGATCGCTGCAGCGATCAACTCATCCATATCCGGCTCGAGCCCGGGTCGTTTCTCGATCAGCCTTCCCGTTGGGTGCCCGATGATGTGCACCATCGGATGGGCAATCGCCCGCAGCAATCGCTTCGTCGCCTGCTTGGGCTTGGCCCGCAACCCCGCGTGCGGCGACGCGACCACCACATCCAACG
>JAESUL010000037.1 GCA_016763115.1 Phycisphaerales bacterium
AAGAAGCTTTTCAAGCCCTCCGCACAGCAGCGGCAAACCGGTTTGACGCACGGATGAAAATCCGTGAGTACGAGGTCAATATTCTGGCGACGCAGCTTGTCGAGCTTAGTTCGGCCATCGAAAAAATGCGGACAACCCGTGAGCAAGAGATTGACGACATGGTCAATGCATCGAGACCTGCACCCAAGCACCGCCATCGCGACCAACGCCCCAAGGCGAGCGAAGACTAATCAGGCTGGGATTCAGGAGTTGAGGGCTAGGAAACGATCGAGCCGGGCTCGATATCTGACATCGGCGATATAACGATCACTTTTCGTTCTTCTGCGCCCTTCTCGGCGCTACTCGCAGCCATCAACATTCCCCGGGATTCTTCGCCACGGATAGTCCGCGGAGCGAGGTTGGCAACAATGACAATGAGCTTGCCGAGGATGTCCTCGGGCGTATATTGATCGCGGATGCCTGCGCAGATCTGGCGGGGCGTGCCCGAGCCGTCATCGACCTGGAGCTTGAGCAACCGATCGGCATCGGGATGATTCTCGGCCTTGACAACCTTGGCGACCCGGAGATCAAGCTTGACGAAATCATCAAAGGTGATTTGTGGCTTGTAAGAAACGGTGCTTGCAGGTGCTTCGGACATGAAATCTCTCCTTGAATCGATGGGATTGGAGTGTAGACCCATCGCTCGCATCGGGCACTAGGGCGAGGCATTCCAGCGGCCGTCATGCCAGTATGGTTGCGTCGGAGAGATGCCGTAGTCGGTCATCAACTCGATAATACTCGGGTCACGCAACGGCAATCCCCCGCTGCCCCATGTCCCCGACCGCAACGCACGAAGTTGCATCTCGATCCGCAGGAGTTGTATGAACTCATCATCAGAGCCCAACGCTCCGATGGGGCGGCTGTGCTCTGGGCACAATACCCGCTCCATCTGCCGGGTCTCGGGGTTTCGCTTGGGAATAAATATGCGCCCTCTGCACGGGTCGTCCGCGGCATCCTTGGCAAGGATGGCGACGAGACGCGACGACGATTTGTTCGAATCAAATCCTGACAACTCGGCCGCCTTGGAAATTGAATCACGAATGTTCGTATCTGCGTGCTGCTCGGGAGGAAGAAGTTCCAATCCATACCTGGCATCGAGCACCATCGTCGCGGCAGCGATCTCAACCGGATCACCAAGCACACGGCTCTTATTCCATTGCCCCTCACGCGAAGGATCCAGCGTGACCACAAGGTCCCAGAGGTCACGCTGCTCACCACCGGAAGTAAAGGACGCGGCGGCAATCACGCACGATGCCGCCAAGCTCGGATCGCCTTGATTCGCAGCGATCCATGCACCATGCAAGGCAGCCTGCACCGCAAGATTGTTGTCTTCAGAAGACGCCAAATACACACCCTCGGCGAAAAGGAGATAGGCATGGGGGTCATTGGGACTCGAAGGCGCGGCGGGTTGCCTTGTTGAACCAAAGCCAAGTTGTCCAACGGCGAGGATGCAGATAACCAGAAAAAAAGATGGAGTAAATATGCAACGCCTCATAGACGACCCTCACGAAAAAAGATGAGCCAGAGCTGTGCCTGTGCCCGTTCGAGTTGTGCGTTCTGGTCGTCAACCGTGATCGCTTGACGCATCCGGTCTTGGAGTTCGAGCGTGACCTGCTCGACCTGCGATGATGAGCCCGTGATGGTGAGTTGTGTGTACAGTGATTGGAGTTGCACAAGGCTCCACTGGTCAGCGGCGAAGCGTTGCGCTTGGTTGTTGGCACGCTCGATCCGAACCCTGTGCATCGACATGATGTCCTCAATGGATTCAATCGATGCCCCGCTCCCCAAAGCCGCGGCTCCAACTTCAACCAAGAGATCCGCGGTGATACGAGTCAGCCCCTGGACTGATTGAACATTCGTTATGCGTCTCATCGCGTAGCTTGCGGTTAACTCTTTTACGAGGACAACCGAGTCCGAATCCTGCCTAGCCGAAGCCGCGGTGCTGATCGCAACAAGCAGGGCATCGTGGGCACGCCGATTCCATTGATCGTCGGCGTTGTCCGTATCGAGTGAAAGAATGGATCGGAGCAGGTCACGAAATCGCCCCGATACCCTCTTGGTAAGGAGGTACCGATCCAGGGCGATGAGCACCGCCAGTTCATCGGCGTGGGCCTTGATAACTTGTTCCGCAGCGTCGCGGCTCTCGCGTGCAGACCCAGAGCCGGTCATCCGCACAAGAGCATGGGCAGTATTCAATCCTATTGATGTGCCTGGTTGAATCTGTGCAAGGACATTCATCTCGGCGTCACTCTTGGACGCATTGACAAGCAATAGTGCGATCCGATCATCACTCGCCCCTTGTGCAAACAAATCAGAATCTGATGATGAACTCTGCGAGTTTGATGGATCGGCATACAAGACAATCTGGGCCTGGGCATCATCTCCATGCCAGTGCATCCAGCAGACAGCATTGAGCCTGGCAAGTTGCTGCAATCGCTGCTGGGCTGCATCCACATCAAGCATGGGACCGGTCAACGAGGTCGCAGCCAAGAGTTCATCGCTCAACCGATCGAGAAAGAGATCCGTCTCCGAACCCGCAATCCAAACGGATCGGTACTCATCGGCCAGTGCGTACCGATCACTCATCGAGGCGTCCTTGGAAAGGATCATGGCTACACCCACACCAGAAGCCGACGAGTGGGTCGCGATCGCCTCGGTCAATGCCGCTACACGCCATGTATCATAACTCGGATCAGTCAATACACCAAGCATCCACACCCGCTCGGGGCTGCCCGATCGCCAAGTCAGGGCGTTTGAGAGAAGCCCCGCAGTCTTTGACCATGAGACCGAACTCGAAGAAGCTCTGAGACGCGACGACATCGCGGCAAGAACGAGCTTAGAAGATTTTTGCATGTCCTCCTCGTGAATCGACTGAACCGCCTGTATCCAAGCATCCCACCAGACCGGATCATCCGTGCGAGACTCGGAAGCGAGTTGCTGGAGAACCAAACTCATGGTATTGGCAAACGAATCACGATCCTCGCCCGGCATTGACAAGAACCGACGCACGGACAAACTCGGTGCCGCTTGGAGTGGTTTTTCGAGCGAAACACCAGCACTCAGTGCACTGGTAAAGATCCGATTTGCCTGAGGATTGTCTTGGGTCATTGTGTCAATCGCAACGAGATGAGCCACAAATGCTTCAAGGTCGTCGTGCGGAAAACTCATCCATTGCGAGAAAAACGGGGGCATGTAGTCCGCAACGAGTTGCGCGGCTGAAAGTGGATCGGTTGATGCCAGCAACTCGCCTTGTTCAATCTCATGCAACAACGCCGAGTAATGGCGGATGGATCGCGGTGTCCTCTGATTATGCCTCGGCGCATCTTCCAAGGAAGATTCTTGCGAAGAAATAGTATCAACAGTGGCTTGTGGCGATTCGATTGCCGTTGGGAGTTCACTGCTGCTGAACCTGATGAAAGTTTGAACTCCGAGAAGAACAACCATGCCGACAAGTAAGCCGTAGACAAGAACCCAAACTCCAGCGGATGACTCGGGCAATGGGAGCGGACGGACCCGCGGCGGCTTGGGGTGCTGGTTGTGACTCGTGACTGTGGAACCGTTCGGCGTGCCGAGCGATCGGATAATGTCGATCGCCGAGACCCGATACATCTTTGCCAGCAGCACGAGCCGTCGCCGGGCGCGCGGGTTCCAACCGCCGCACGCTGCGATGGTCATTCGCGCAGAATGCAGGATCGAATCTGGCAAACGAGTTGCCCGGCGTGAATGCCATGCGGGCGGGCTTCTTTGTGCTACTCCCTCTGGCCAGCGGCTTTGCAGTTGTTCGCGGAGTTGCAGATCGAGCAACTGCGAACACGCCGCGTGAACAGCCATCCGTACTTCGTCGGCATCGGGGGTCCTGCTGTGCGGGTGCCTGTCGATCTGCGCAAGCCGACGATCACGGGCACGCAGGATGTAGCTTTCAATCGATTCGTATTGGACGCCAAGGAGGGCAAATGGTCCGCCTGCGATTGCATCCTTCCCGAGGTAGTTCCTGATTCGGTGAACGACTTGGTCATGGCTACTACTCATCCGAATCCCCTTGCACCGGCGCACCGAGTAAAGTTTGCAGCTTCTCGGTCCAGGGTTCTGGGGCGGGATTTGGATGCAGCACCCGGTACTGATTTATTGCTAAGCGTGCGCGATCAGGATCTACTCGCAGCATCACCCTGAAAGATTCGTACCGAGCACCGTACCAAGCCGGCTCGGTGGGCAATGATCGTGCGAGGAGTTCAAGCCATGCCTGAAGTTCGGTCTCGGGATCATCAAAGAATGATGCGAGTCGCGCGGTACGCCGAAGGGTGTCGTCGTCGGGCAGCCCACGCTCGAAGATCAGTTTGCACATCCGAAAACTGAGCCGTGTACTCGATTGGTCACCCTGCTTCTGCCCCTGAAACTCGGCGGCCCGAGCAACCGCGCCAATGATCGCAGAATCCTGCCCGCTCAATTTTTCAGGAGCCGGCGGCAGGGTTGATTCAATCAGTGCGATCCCAAGGGCAACCACGCGGTCGGCTTCACGCAAGTTTGTTGGGTCCCCGTTCCATGCATCCAGTGAAGCAACAAACACCATCCGCATCGCAGCGATCGCAAAGATTCCAGATGGATCATTCATCAATCCAACCTGCCTCTCGGCACGATCTTGGTCGCCGTTGACGAGCAGGAACTCCACCCGCCGGAGCAGCAACTCGTCTTTGTGCACTGAAAGTGATGGATGGGTATCGATCAGCAGAATCCCGCGAAGAATTGCACGGGCCGCTATTTCATTGGCACCGGTTTGATCTTGGCGTGTCATGTCGAGCACCATGCGGATGATCGACAAACGAGTGCGGGCTTCGCGAGGATCACCCGCTTCATCGGGTGTCGATTCCCAGAGCCACCGGACAAGTTCGATCGCTTTCTCCTTGGCCAAAGTGTCCGTTCTTCGCGATGCGCGATATTGCTGATGGTAGAGTTGGACGAGCATTCTTCGTGCAGCAACCGCCCCGGGGTCATCGACGGGCATCTGCATCAGGGCATTGATCGCTAACTGGGGATCGATCATGTTCCCGAGGCTGTGGCGGATTAGCAACCTGGACGCATTGATTGAGTCGGGATACGCAACAATGTATTCACGCACCGATTCCTCGAGGGTGTCAGCTTGTTTCTTCTGCCCATCAGCAATCAACATCTCGATCGCAACAATGCGAAGCCATCGTGCTTGCTCAAGCAGTTCATCGCTTGGCTCTGTTTCTATGAGTGCATCACATGCGCCGATTGCATCCGCGGGGCTCTTTGATTTAATCAGGCAGTAGGCGAGTTTGAGCGCACAATCACCCTTCTCCTCGGGATACTGATCGGCGTCTTCGGACTTCATTGCTTTGGAGAAAAGAGTCGCGGCGGTTGCAAAGAGCCCGCCGGTTTCTGGACGCTCGGCCTCATCGAGTGCCATCAACGCGGATGCGTACTGAGACAAGAACCGGTTGGCAATCAACGGCAATGATCCATACCTTTTATGCAGATCCAGGACATGCCCGATCTCTCCTCGCTTGATTAGATCTTCGAGGGCTGCCTGAGCAACTTCTTGTGCTTGTCTATTTTTCCCCTTTGATTGTCGCTCATTATCGAGCACCGCGATGGCTACGAACCTCGCCTCGTCAATACGCAGGGGCTCATTGCGTTGACGATGGATCTGTTCAATCAACTCAAGAACGACATCCCACCGGGCACCGGTCGCTTCAATCTGCAAGAGCCTTGTCTGGGCGTTGTCTCGTATTTCTGGATTGAGTGATTCGACTTTGAGTATTCTTCGAATCCATGAACGCGCGGTAATCAGGTCGCCGTTGCGGGCCTTGCACAACGCAACCCCGATCGCGGCACGCGCAACATGGTCGAACTCCAACGCGGCATGCTCCAAATCCTCAAGCTTGGGCACCGCACCCTTGGCGCCCAGCAACCATCCGAAAGCCTCGATGGGTTCGTTGGGAACCGAGCGATCTTTAAGCACACCAAGTGAATACCCACACCATCCGATGTAGTACCTCGCCAGCGACAGGTTCCGCTTGGCATTGTCGAGTTGCTCTTGCAAACTCTCGGTCTTGTCATCTTTGCGAAATGATTTCAGTCGGCGTTCAAGCCCGCGAACATCACTACGCATGAGGGTCTCGATATGCCCGAATCGGCGTTGAATATCGGTAAGCTGCTTGACCCCCCGTGCTCGCTCGTTGGGATCATCGAGCAAAATAAGGTGCAGCTCAACGGTCTGCTCGATCGGGAGGTACCTGTTGATGAGGAGTTCAACACGGAGTCCGATGAGTTGGTCTGCATTGACCCCTGTGGTCAAATCCCATGCACGCGACAAGAGCAACTCTCGGCGTGCAGATCCCTTTGGCTCGGTGCGGATCATATCGAGATAAAAGGCTGCCAGCGAACTCGTTGCCGACTCGCGATCTTCATTGGACCGGGCTTGGTCTATTTCGGTACGCAGATGGACCTCGAGCAGGTCATCCATTTCATGTGCTCGGAGATACTCGGCAACCTTCTCTGAACTCTGCGCATATCCATGACCACTCGTCATGACGGCAACGAAAAATACAAAGCAGATACGATGGGGTACGCTAGTTCTCATCGCGGGGTACATAACTCCGTTTGATAAAGCCTGCATCGAATGAAGCCTGCATCGCTTCGGCAACCGCAGAAATCGGCGCATCGGGGACGGAACGAACAGCAACACCCGCCTCTTTGGGGAGTTGTTCCAAAATCACTCGTAAATCTTCGCCGGTGCGAACGGCGAGGTCGCCGAGCACAAAGATTGGCGCACCATCGAGCATCCGGATTTCAACAATCTGTGGCTGAAGATCGCTCGATCGAGCACCCTCGCCATCAGTTTGCAGTGCGCTGGGCAAATCACGCTCGGGCTGGGCGAAGTTGGCGGTGACCAGAAAATAGATGAGCAGTAGAAACACGACATCAATCATGCTCGTCAAGGGGAGCGAACCGATCCGAGCTGTTCGCCCGCGCAATCGTTTGCCGGTCCGCCCTTTCTTTGCCCAGACAATACTCATTGCGATCCCCCGCCGTCGGGGACAACGGTTCCGATTTTCCAACTGGTCACGCCGAGCGAAGAAAGACGGACAAGTAATCGATCGAGATGCATCGCGGCCGCGTGCTGATCGGGGCGAACGAGCACATCAAACTTGGGCCCCCCGGAATCGGAAATCGCGAGCCCGTTGCGGGCAAGGCGTTCGATCTCCGCCAGGCTGGTCTCGCGGCTCTCGACAAAGAACACGCCGGACCGCTGGATATCAATAATCATCGCGGGCTGCTGTTGAACCTCTTGCTGACCACCTTTTTCGCGTGGCAGATCGATCTCGGTGCGCCTGAGTTCGCCAAAGTGGGAAGTGAAGATAAAGAAAATAATCAACTGAAAAACGACATCGATCATGGATGTCAGGTCCACAGAGATCATGTGCCGAGATGTTCGCGAGCCACCGATCACGACTGATTGGCTCCCGGCTGCGGCGAGGCTGCTTCGAGCGGAGCGATCAACTCGTCGATAGTCTCGCCGATTTCTGTCGTCAGATGGTCAATCCGGTTGCGGAGGTAGGTGTACATCGCGGTCGCGGGGATGGCGACGATCAATCCGAGAACCGTTGTAATCAACGCTTGTGAAATGCTCCCCGCCAGTTGGTCCGGGCGCGCCGGGCCGTCGGTAAGGGTGATCGCGTCGAACGCCCCGACCATACCGACCACGGTGCCGAGCAATCCGAGCATCGGCGCGACCGATGCGATGAGCCCGATCCCGTCGGTCATCCGGTACATCCGATCGACCTCGAGTTGCCCCATTTCCTCGACTGTTGAACGCAGTTCGAGCATGCCGAACTGCGATCGAGAGGCCCGGCGGAGCCCGCCCCCGAGCACCTTTGAAACAAAGCTGGGCGATTCAGATTCTTTGCATCTTTGAATCGCGAGATCGATCTCCTTATCAAGCAACAATGCCCGGATATCCTCGATCAACTCGGGTGGGGCAAGCCGATCGCGTCGGATGCGGAAGAGTTGGGTCGCCACCATGCCCATCGCTGCAAGCGAGATCAGGATGATGATCATCCCGATCGGCCCGCCGTCGCCGATGTATTCGAGCAGTGAGCGATGAACCTCCGTTTCTTGCGCAAGGACCAGGGTTGCAGGCGAGTTGAAAAATGACCATCCATCCATTCTAAAATCCTTTACCGTGTAGGTTCGGGTTGTTGATTCTCTGTGCTTGGTTCAATGAGTGCGCTCATCTCTAATGTATCGGCCTGGGCGGTGCGCCCGGTTGTTCGGAGGTACTGAGCCCCGAGTTGTGACGCAAGCACCACAACCGAACTTGGTGTATCGCGGCTCGCCACGACCACCGCGATGCATTCAAGCACCCCTCGCTCACGATCCTCGTTCTCATCTTCACGCATCAATGACACACCAATCGCAAGCCGAGCCCATGATTCCATCCAGCCCTCGCTCCCAGAGCGGATACCCCTGCGGAGTGATTCTCGCTTGGCTTTTCGTTTGGTCGCATCCATCAGAAGCTGGCATGATACCAGGTCGTGGACAAATCGCAGCCCGGTCTCACGATTCCCGAACGCGCGTATCCGCTTTGAAAGATCCTCGATTTGCGTATCGACCGGAGCACTCATCTCTTGCATTGCTGCCAACTTATACAACTCAAGGAGAATCAGTTCACGCTCGTTGGTGATCGCCGTCGCGGCTGCAGACAAATCAAGTGCTTGTGGGTGATCGAACACAGGAACGATGCCCGGATGCAACCCAGATTTGGGATCAATCCCAGACCCCTCTGATAGGAACCCGTGATCCTCTTGCTCCAGCACCCCAAGCCACCCCGTGATTGCCATCGCAACATCCGCCGTGCCCAGCGCATACTCCATAATGCCAAGGGCGATGTCGGCTCGTTGTTGAGAATGAACCGGGTGCAGACGCTGATCGAGTTGCAAGTAAAGCGGACCGGCTGAAACAGGGTCGCCACGCAGCCGACGATCGCGTGCTCGCCGTGTTGTTTCAGCGATCTCTTTGTATTTCAAGGCATCGCCCGTCCAGCCCTCGGGCAACGAGCGGACATCATACCAAGGGATCACCACCGGGATGATTTCACCAACCGGGCGAACGATGACGCCATGATCGCTCAACGCAATATCCTCGCCATCAAGCGGAATCGTTGAGGACCATCGGTACACCTCGCCGTCGAGCACGATGCCAATCACCAACGCTATCCAGAAGAGAACAATCATGGTTTGCCCTCGCGGATATGGGTGAACCGCCCGCCGGAGGTTCTCGCGATGGTCCGCATGACCTTGATCACGCGCTTGGTATTCTCGGGCGAACCACCCGGATTTCCAAAGAGGATGCAGTGGATCGGCACACGCTTGCCCCGGTTGAGCGATTTAATCCGTTCACTGACCCGGTCAGATTCCACAAACTCGCCATCGGTCATCAGATAGATCGCGTCGGGCGGCGGCTTGAGCGTAAAGACCCGGTCCATCGCCGTATTGGGATGCGTCGCACCACTTGGATCAATCATAAAAAGGGCCACTCTCGCCGATAGTTTGTTCGGCTGTGTCGCTTTGATCCAATCACCTGTTCCAAACAACGAAACGGACGACCCAGAATACAACTCCACGGTAA
The DNA here is from genome assembly GCA_016763115.1 of Phycisphaerales bacterium. Classification (GTDB taxonomy): domain Bacteria; phylum Planctomycetota; class Phycisphaerae; order Phycisphaerales; family UBA1924; genus UBA1924. Next base: position 9,688 of record JAESUL010000037.1, read on the forward strand.
ACTCTGCGCCCGTATCGAGCCCCGTGATCGAGCGGATCAACTCCGCGCGTGTCATTTCCCATCTTGTCTGTTCGCCCGAACTGGTCAGCGAGTTCATCGATCCGGATCGGTCAACAATGTAGGCGAACCGAGACCCCGCCGCCTCGAGCCCAAAGAAACTCGCCCCATTCCCCGAACCCGCACCCGCGCTACCAACACTCGGATCAACCCCGCTCAACGATCCACCCGCCGGCGTCAGGCTCGGCGCGATCGTATCGGCCAGATCGGACACCGAAAGATCAGTATTGACATCGGCGAGCAAATCAAAGTCGGTCACCGTTTCCATCGGGGAGATATCCGTCTCCACCGAAGAGACATCAATCGCCTTGGCGGTCATCGCGGCGAGGTCTTCGCTCGTTAAAATGGCAAACTCGACACCCTCGCCTGCTTGACCGCCCGCATCGCCGAAGTTGAACTGCACATTCAAGAACGCCGCAATGAGAAGAAGGACCAGATGAATCCCGATCGAGACCGCTATTCCTGCAAGTGTTGCTTTTTCGAGCCACCGACGAGAGCGACGCCGAATCTGTAGCGTTTCATGGGCAACCGGCATTTGGGGGGTGGTGGTCAAGGGTGTGTTCCGGGGAGGTGGTGGTCGATAGTTCTATCGACATTTGCCCTCTGGTCTGTCCAGAGGGTGCCGGGTCCCCTTGGATTCGTCCAAAGTACCCGAATGGTTCGCCGCGCGGGCACAATGTGGTGCAAAAAATGGTTGACCGCGTGCCTCCAAGGGTGTTCAATAACCCGTCTTGGCATCCATTCACAATCGGCGAGGAGAATCTACCCGATGAGCACCGAAAAACCCCGCCGACCACGCCCCCACCGGGTCCTCTTGAAACTCTCAGGCGAATCGTTCTGTGCTGCCAATGGGTTCGGGATTGATACCCATGAACTCGGCTTGATCGCCTCGGAGGTTCTCGATGCGACCAAAGCCGGGGCAGAGGTCGCCGTCGTCGTCGGGGGGGGCAACATCATCCGCGGGGCCGAACTCGCCAAATCCGGCGACATCCAGCAAGCCACCGCGGACTACATGGGCATGCTCGGCACCGTGATGAACGCCGTCGCCCTCAAAGAAAAACTCGATTCCATCGGGATCGACACCCGCGTGATGTCGGCCCTTGATATTCAAGCAGTCGCCGAGCCGTTTATCCGAGGCAGGGCACTGCGCCACCTCGCCAAAGGACGAGTCGTGATTCTTGCTGCGGGAACAGGAAACCCGTTCTTCACAACCGACACCTGTGCCGCCCTGCGTGCGACTGAACTGGACTGTGATGTCTTGCTCAAAGCGACCAAGGTCGATGGCGTCTACACCGCCGATCCCCACAAAGACCCCACCGCGACCAGATACGAGGAACTGACCTTCACCGAAGCGATCGAGAAACAACTCGGGGTCATGGATCTCACCGCCTTGGCCATGTGCCAGCAACAGAAAATCCCGGTCATTGTCTTCGATTTCAAGCAATCGGGCAATATCCGCAAGGTCATCGAAGGCGAGCCCATCGGCACCCTCCTCCGCACCAAAGACTGACCCGCCTACAGCACCCGGATATACTCCAACTAGACTGAATCACGCCACCATACGCAAGAAGAGATACACCGATGAGTACCGACCCAAAGACCATTTTACACGAAACCGAAGCCGGCATGACCAAGGCCATTGACTACCTCTCTCACGAGTTGCAGGGAATCCGTGCGGGGCGTGCATCGCCGGCGATGGTCGAGTATGTCAAGGTCGATTACTACGGGTCACCAACAGACCTCAAAAGCCTCGCCGTGATCTCGTCACCCGAAGCCAGCACACTGGTGATCAAGCCCTTCGATGTTTCTTCCCTCCAAGCAATCAAGCAAGGAATCGAAGAAGCCAACCTCGGCGTCAACCCGCAGATCGAGGACAAGCACATCCGCCTCACGATCCCTTCACTCTCAGGCGATCGACGCAAGCAACTCGTCGCCCAGGCCAAGAAGGTCGGAGAAGAGCAGAAGGTTGTGATGCGCAACGCTCGGCGCGACGGCAACAAGCACGCCGACACCCTCGCCAAGCAGGACGGCACCCACTATTCCGAAGATCAGATCAGCACACTCAAGGACGATATCCAGGACCTGCTCAAAAAATACGAAGGCAAGATCGAAACGATGCTCAAAAAGAAGAGCGACGACATCCTCACCGCCTAATCACTCGGCAATCAATCCATATAAAAAAACGCCCTGATGGGCGTTTTTTATTCGATAGGTGAACCCTGGATCAGCGGATGATCAAGGCATTGGGGCTGATCAGCAGCACCGATTCGTCGCGGAGCAACGCCAGCCCATTGAGCGTCTCGACGACGCTCTCGTACCGGCGATCGCCGAGCAATGAACGCAGTGTCATCTCGAGTTGGGCGTTGCCGATGCTCATGCCCGGAGCTTGGAGGAACCCGCCGAGCATGTTGCCGATGGTGTCCTCGAAGCTT
>JAESUL010000038.1 GCA_016763115.1 Phycisphaerales bacterium
GCAGAATGAGTTCCTCGCCGACCAGTTCGATATCGAGAACCCGACGACGAGCGGCGTGCAGTTCGACATCCTGATCGACAAGCCCACCGGATCACGCGTCGAAGCAACGCCGGGCGTGGGTGAGGGCGGGGATCTGTACCAGGGGCGGGCTTATTTCCAGGCGCCGCAGATCGACGCGACCACGCTGGTCGTGTCCAAGGGCGAGCGGTCGCCGGGCGAGTTGGTCCGGTGCACGGTGGTGGGGGCCGACGGGTACGACCTGATCGCTCGACCACTCGACGAGCTCGAACGCAAGGTTTCGCTCAATATCGTCTAAATCGTGCCCTGATCGGGCGCAGAGTTGTGCACGGATGGCGATGGGTTGACCGATGATCTGGGCATGATCCGCCCCGGACAGGTGATTGTGTTGTGCGCGTTCGCTCTTCTGACGATGGGCGTGGTGATGGTGCAGTCCGCCGGCATGAGCGTGACGCCTTTGAGCGATGGGATGAACCCGACGCAGTCCGCAGCCGTCTCCGGCGTGACTACATCATCGCTGCTGACAAGCAGAACAAGCGTCTATCTGCTGATGGCACTCGGTGCGATGATCGTTGCTTCGTTTTTGCCGGTACGCCGACTCGCCGATCGGCTTGATCGCGTGGTGTGGTTTCGTCCGGGCGGGGATCTCGGGTTGCTCGTCATGGGCTCGGTGTGCCTGATCGCGGTGATCGTGTCGGTCTACATCCCCGGGCTCCGTCGAGAGATGAACGGCTCGGCGCGGTGGATCAACCTCCATGTCCCCGGGCTCGAAAGCATCCAGCCCTCAGAGATCGCCAAGTGGGCACTGATCGGGGTCATCGCGTGGTACGCCTCGCGGTTGGCGTCGTACCCGAGCAATCGGCTGCACCGATTTTGGACGGGGCTGTTCCCCGCCGTCGCGGCCATCGGCGTGGTGGCGTTCGCGGTCGTGCTCGAAGACCTGGGCACCGGCGTGCTCATGGTCGCAGCCTGCACCATCGTGCTGCTCGGCGCGGGCGCGCGGATACGCCACTTCGCGATGTTTATCCCCATCGGGGTGATGGGCGTGGTCGCGGCCATCATGACCTCGCCGTACCGGGTGGATCGGATTACCTCGTTTATCAATCCATACAAAGACCCCGCCGGCGACGGGTACCACATGATCCAATCACTCGCGACGGTCTCGGGCGGAGGCGTGTTCGGGCGCGGGATCGGGCACGGGCTGCAAAAATTCGGATACCTCCCCGAAGACACCACCGACTTCCTCTTCGCGGTGGTCTGCGAAGAACTCGGTTTGGTCGGCGCGGTGATCGTCATCTCGCTCTACGCCGCGATCGTCTGGACGGGCACGCACATCATCGCGCGTGAACGCAACACGCTGCTCAAGCTGATTACACTCGGGATCATCGCGACATTCTGCATCCAGGCGATGATCAACCTGATGGTCGTCACCGGGCTTGGCCCGACCAAGGGGATCGCGCTGCCGTTGATGTCCAGCGGCGGCACGGGGTGGATTCTCACCGCGTTTATGCTCGGCGTGGTGGTCTCGATCGATCGCACGCGGGTATTCACGCCCGAAGAACTCGAAGCACAGGCATTCAGCGAAGGATTCGCCGAGCGGGCATCGCGTGATGGCGAGTTGGTCCGCGTTGTTCCTGATCGGATTGAGCGATTTGGCCCAATGGTCCGTAGGGCACGCGAGGAATCCATCGCGCCCGCGGAGATGGCCGAGTTGATCGGCAACCCGCGGATCGTGGTCAAGCCGCGCGTGCGGATCCGTCCCAAGCCCATGCCGATTGATGTTCCTGATCGTGATGACCACGATGAGTACGAGCAGCTGATGCTGCACGACGAGTAGACCAATGACCAAGAAACCGCGTGCATACCTCTTTGTTGGCGGCGGCACCGGCGGGCACCTTTACCCGGCGATCGCCATCGCCGAGCAGATCCGGGCGCGCCAGCCCGATTCGCTGATCCGCTTTGTGTGCTCGAACCGACCGATTGATGCCAAGATCCTCACGGATGCGGGCGAAGACTTTGTCGCGATTGATGCCTGCCCGATGGGGCGATCGTTTGGCGCAATAACCCGGTTTATCAAGGGGTGGAGATCGTCGTACAAGCAATCGCGAGCGCTGATCTATGAGTTGTTGCCCACCCGTGATGTGATCGTGGTGGCGATGGGGGGGTTTGTCGCGCCCGCGCCGGCGTGGGCTGCCAAGCGGATGCGGGTGCCGGTGGTATTGGTGAATCTTGACGCGGTACCGGGCAAGGCCAACCTGCTGATCGCGCGGTTTGCCAACCGGGTATGCACCGCGTTGCCTGTCAGCACCAAACGGTGGCAGGTGCTCGGCCCGATCGTCCGCGAATCGGCCAAGGGCACACGCGAGCAAGGCATCAAAGCCTTCGGGCTCGACGATGCCAAACAAGCCCTGCTGGTCACCGGCGGGTCGCAAGGTGCCCAATCAATCAACGAGTTCATGTGCGCGATGGTGGGCAGCTTTCCGCAAGCGTTTGACGGGTGGCAGATCATCCACCAGACCGGCGAGGATGAAAGCAACCTCGCGTCGGTGTACGAGTGTGCCGGAATCACTGCATGGGTGAATCCATACATTGAGCACATGGGCGATGCGTGGGGATGCGCAGACCTGACCATCGGGCGGTGCGGGGCGGGAACAGTCAGCGAAGCGTGGGCGTCGCGGGTGCCTGCGGCGTTTTTTCCGTACCCGTTCCACAAGGACCAGCACCAGAAACACAACGCCATGCCGATGGTCAACGCCGGGGCAGCGGTGCTCTTTGAGGACTTTGTGGACCCGGCGCAGAACATCAACGCCCATGGCCAGCAACTCGCCGCGATCCTTTCGAGCCCGGATCAACTCGCATCGATGCTGGGTGGTTTCGATGCGATGGGGAGCACCGATGGCGCTGGTGCTGCTGCGAGGTTGCTGGTCGGATTCTGAGGCGTGTGCAGTCTGGAGGGTTTTCTCGGACGCGCAACCCCGGGATCTGCCCATCAATAGGGCGGTTTGGGTGATTCTTGGCGTTGGTGTGGTACACTTGGATGATGGGTGAAACTCCAAGAAATGAATCCGGCTCGACCCGCAGGCTCTGTGTGGTGCTCCACGCCGAGGGGAAATCCGCCGATTCGGGCTTGGTGCGTGCGCTCAAAAAACGCAACATGCAGGTGCTCGAAAGCGCCAATCCCCACGAGGTTTTCGCCCGTATCTGCAACGATGAACGCGGTGGACGCAAGCCGATCCTGGTCCTCGATGGCGATGGTCCCCGCTCGCTGGGCGATCGCCTGATCGACGCGATGGAACGATTCACCCCCGCAGCCGTCTGCTGGAATCATCTCCCCGGCGCGAACCCACCGATCCAACCCGTCGTAGGACCACTCGGGGCAGCGATTGATGCGGCTGCAACACCCGCGGTTGAAGAGCAAGCACCGATTTCTGTTCCCGAGAGGGTGGTTGCGGGTCCAGCACCAAAGCTGAGGCTCACCGAGCCCCAAGTGGGTCAGGCTCGCCGGTCGCCGGTGAGCGCAACGGATGTGCTCGACGCGGACGAACTCGATGCGTTGCTGGCCCAAGAGATGCCCAAAAAGAACGACGGAGTATGAGCGTGCACAGTGCAATCAACAAACAACACGATGCCGGCGATAACTGGCGGATTGTCCTCGTCGGGCGGACCGGGCTGGATCAGTCACTTCGTCGATTGGCGGATGTTGAGTTGATCCGTGCGCGTGATACCTTTGATGCGATCGGCGAGTTGAGCGATCCGATTGATGGTTCCTCGCCACGGGCGGCAGCCGTGATTGTTGCACGCGGGCTGCTGGTGGATGAATCCGAAGCAGCCGGGTTTGTCGGCGGGCTCCGGCTGGTCGATCCCAAGGTCCGTGTGCTGTGCGTCGATGACCTGTTCGATGCCTGCGACGGAATAGTCGAGGCGCATGGGTCGGGTCAAGAGGTTCTTGACGCGGTGCGGTTGGCCAAGCCCAAATCAGTTGTCGTCACCAAACCGGTTGGAAAGCCCGTAGTAAAACCCGTATCCGAACCCGTATCCGAACCAGAGCCTGATAAACAAGACGCCTCAGATTCGCTGCCGCACCAGCGGGTGATGACGATGAGTTCGATCGAAGCTGCAACATCGCAGCATTCCGCGGGCATCGGGCCGATGGACGATCAGCGGGTGCTCGATGCGTTGATCGCCGGCAAATCAATCACGAGCGCAGCGATCGGGCTTATCCGGGCGCGGTGCGGGCGTGATGACATTGACTTTGTGCAAGGCGTGTCCGCCGAGGGGTGCGCGGTGATGCTCGGGCGGGCGATTGTCGGGATGCTTGTGTGCGAAGACGAGCACTGGGGCACGGGCGAACTCTCGGCCCATGCGATGTGGTTGAGCAAGTGGCTCAAACTCGAAGCCCAGCACAGTGAACTCCGCGATGCCGCGTTTACTGATTCGTTGACCGGAGCGTGGAATCGGCGGTACTTCACCCGGTTCCTCGATGCCGCGATTGTTGAATCGCGCAAGGCACGCCAACCGCTAACGGTGTTGTACTTTGATATTGATGGGTTCAAGCAGTACAACGACCAGTTTGGGCACGCTGCGGGCGATGAGATCCTTGTCGAAACGGTCAAACTGATGCAGAGCGTGATCCGTCCATCCGACCGGGTGTGCAGGGTGGGTGGCGACGAGTTTGTGGTGATTTTTTACGAGCCTCACGGACCAAGAGACCCGTTGAGCCGACCGCCCGAGTCGATCTACTCGATCGCGATGCGTTTCCAGCAGCAGATCTGCAAGCATGAGTTCCCCAAGTTGGGCGCAGAGGCCCCATCGACGCTTACGGTCTCGGGCGGGATCGCTTCGTTCCCGTGGGACGGTGCGGACGCCGAATCGTTGCTCGATCGCGCCGACCAGCTGGCGATGGAATCCAAACGCCAGGGCAAGAACGCAATCACGCTCGGGCCGGGCGCTGAATCGGTCTGCCGGCTCGAGTAAACACGCATACCCTCCTTTGATATGCACGAGATCGACCTGCTTGCAATAGACCTGGATGGCACCCTCATCGGGCCCGATGAACGGGTCAGCGATGCCAATATCGCTGCGGTACAGCGCGCACGCGATGCGGGGATCATCGTGCTGGTCTGCACCGGGCGTGGGCTCCGCGAAGCACGCAAAGCCCTCGACGCGATCGGACAGCTTGACCCGGTGATGGTCGCGGGAGGCTCGATTGTTGCCGACCCGACAACGGGAAAGACACTGCACCGGTTCACGATGGACGCCGAGGTTGTCCACGATGCGATCGAGATATTCCACGATGCCCAAAGCGCGGCCCTGGTCATGAAAGACCCATCGGAGATCGGGTACGACTACCTGATGGTGCATTCACGCGAGAACCATCCGCTGCACGCGATCACCGATTGGTGGATCGACGAGCACCAACTCGAAATCCGCTCGGTGCCTCAACTCTGCGAGGACGAGCACCCGCAGCACACGGTGCGGGTGGGGATGTGCGCCGAGGGGTCCATCTCGGGTCCGGTCGCCAGCAAGATCCAGCAGCACCTTGGCGAACGGGTGTCGATGTACGATTTTCCAGCGGTGATGCCGGGCGATCACGGCGGGGAGATCGTGCACATATTGGAACTCTTTGCCAAAAATGTCAACAAGTGGACCGCGATTTCATGGTACCTTGCACGCCACAGGATCGACCCGTCGCGCGTCGCGGCGATCGGGGACCAGGTCAATGAAGTCCCGATGATCGAGGGCGCCAAGGTGGGGATCGCGATGGGCAATGCGATTGACGCGGTCAAGGCACACAGCGAGTATGTCACCGAGTCCAACGCCAACGATGGCGTCGCCAAAGCGATCGATCGGCTGCTCGCGGGGGATTTCTAAGAACCATGCAGACACTCACCGATATAAAAGGATTGCTCGATCTTGCGGGGCATGGGCCTAAGAAGGCGCTCGGGCAGAACTTCCTCTTTGACCATAACCTGATCAACAAACTTATTAACGCTTCGGGCGTTGCCAAGGGCGATCTGGTGCTCGAGGTCGGGCCCGGGACCGGGGCGTTGACGGTTGCACTGCTCGATCGAGGCGTGCGGGTGGTGGCGATCGAACTCGATTCGGGGTTAGTCACGGTGCTCCGCGAAACGCTGAGCGCCAAGTACCCCAACCAGTTCACGCTGATCGAGGGCGATTGTTTGGCGACCAAGCGGGCGGTCAATGTCGATGTGATTCGGGTGCTGGGCGATGAAGAGTTCAAGCTGGTCGCCAACCTGCCCTACCAAGCGGCGACGCCTCTGATGATTACGCTGATGACCAAGCACCCACGGTGTACCGGGGCGTTTACGACGATCCAGCGAGAGGTCGCCCAGCGGTTCGGGGCCGATTGCGGGTCCAAAATCTATGGCACCGTCGGGGTCGTGGCCCAGTGCCTGGGCAAGATCGAGCATATTGCGACCCTGCAACCGAGTTGTTTCTGGCC
>JAESUL010000039.1 GCA_016763115.1 Phycisphaerales bacterium
AGGTCCATTTGAGCCCGCAGGGGAAGCCCGCGCCGCCTCGTCCGCGGAGGACGGAGTCTTTGACTTCGGCGGTGACCTCGCCGGGTTTCATGGAGAGTGCTTTGCGGAGGGCAACATAGCCTCCGGTTTTGACATACTCGTCGTAGCGTACGATGTGGCGGTCGCGGATGTGCCCGAAGGGCGCGGTGGGGATGCGTTTGAGGAGGATGTGCTCTTCGAGTGTGTTGGTCCAGGCTTTTTTGGGCATCGAGAACTCCGTCGAGGGCGTTGGTTGGCGGATTCTAGCCGGGTGTGGTGGGGTAATCTGTAGATAGAACGAGGGAGAAGCCAAGAGAAGCAAGACCCTCACCCCAGCCCTCTCCCATTTATGGGAGAGGGAGGAAGATGTGCATCAAATGGGTGCAGAGGTGGTATGCTGGGGCATGAATATTCTTGTACTTGGCGGGACCCAGTTTAGCGGTCGGGCGTTTGTGGAGCAGGCGAGTGAAGCCGGGCATGAGGTCACGGTTCTGCATCGATCGAAGAAGGATCCGGGGCTGCCGACGGGTGTTCGTCGGCTTGTTGGGGATCGGGACCCGGACATCGGCGATGGGCTCGATCAGATCGGGGCATTGATTGATGATGGCGAGCGGTTTGATGCGGTGGTTGATATGTGCGGGTATGTGCCTCGGGTGGTGCGGGCGAGTTGCGAGTTGCTCAAGGATGCGGTGGGGATGTATTTGTTCGTGTCCACGATCTCGGTGTACAGCCACGAGAATGATGTTGCGCTTGATGAGGATGCGCCGTTGTGCAAACTCGATGATCCGACGGTCGAGGTGGTCGATGGGGCTACCTATGGCGGATTGAAAGTGCTCTGCGAGCGGGTGGTCGATGAGGTCATGGGCGACAAAGCCTGCACTGTTCGTCCGTGTGTGATCGCGGGGGCGAACGATCCGACGGACCGGTTTACCTGGTGGACGCGGGTGCTTGGTAATGAGGAAGCGATGGTGGTGCCGAGCCAGCCGGCGGGGTTGATCGCGTTTATTGATGCGCGGGATCTGGCGGGGTTCATGCTGCGATGCGCTGAGCATGGGAACTTTGGCGTGTTCAATGTTGTTGGGCCTGAGCCGGAGTTTATTGGCATCCGTGAGTTCATTGATCGTGCGCACAAGGCGTTGGATTCACAGGCAGAGATGATCGAGTGCGATCAGGATCGGCTCGGCGGGTTTGGTGTGGAGCCTTGGAAGTCGTTGCCTTTGTGGTTGGGGGAGGAATCTCAGTCGAGGCACCGGGTGCTCAACGGGCGGGCGATCGCTGCGGGGTTGACGCTGCGGAGTTTGGAGGACACGGTGATCAACACGCGTGCGTGGGATGTGGCGCGCGGCGAGCCCGAGTTGACGGCGGGGATGAAGATGGAACAGTTGCGGGAAGTTGTTGGCGTAGTTCGTTCGCAATAAATCTCTCTTGCCCGGTGGGATGGGCTTCCAGCCCTTCTCTTTTCTTTCAATCGGTGTGCATGAAGATGACGGGCTGGAAGCCCGTCCTACTGGGAGAAGAGTTCGCTTGCGGATTTGCGGGTGCGGAGGAATCCTTCGCGGCGTTGTTGTACAAAGTCAGGATGGTACAGGCGTGAAACAAGGTTGCGGAATCCGGTTTGCAGTTCTTGGGCACTCATGCCGACGGGCTGGTAGTTGAGATCGAACAGGGTGCACCGGTCCCATTGCCCCGCGTGGGTGAGGCGACCGGCCTGTTCGAGTCGACGGTACAGCGGTGTACCAGGAAATGGGGTTTGCAGGGTGACTTGGATGTCGTAAAGGCTTGTGCGCTCGGCGAAATCGTAGACGGCGTCAAAGATCACGGGTGTATGCCCGTCGAGCCCGAGGACGAAGCAACCGATGACGGTGATGCCGTGGGACTGGATGGTGCGGACGGCTTGTTCGTATTTGGGGTACTGGGCGAGTTTCCAGTTGCTGTTGGTTTCTATGCCATCGAGCCCGGATTCGTCGGGTGATTCGAGCCCGATGAGCACCTGTCGGCATCCTGCTTTGGCCATCAAGCGGAGGAGTTTTTCGTCCTTGGCGATCGAGACATCGCACTCGGTGAACCAGCGGATTTTTTCGGGGATCATGGCCTGGAGCAGTTCGTAGGCTTGGGCGCGCATGGCGAAGGAGTTGTCGTCGGCCAGTTCGATGAAAGGGCGGGGCCAGATAGATTTGATGGCGCGGATCTCCGCGATGACCTTGTCGGTTGGTTTTACTTTGTATCCGGGCGTGAGCAGGATCGACGAGGCGCAGAAGTCGCACTTGTGCGGGCACCCGCGGGTGGTCTGGACGGTGAGCCGATTGTATTTGTTGATATCGAGCAGCTCGTAGCGGGGCATGGGCGAATCGCACATGGGGTACGAGCCGTCGGAGGTGTAGCGGGGTTGGAGGGTGTTGGATCGGAAGTCCGCGAGCAGTTGTGCCCATACGGGCTCGCCTTCGCCAACAACGACGCAGTCGGCGTGGAGGGCGCATTCGTCGGGGACGCAGGTCGCGTGCAGCCCGCCGATGACGACCGTGATGCCCGCGGCACGGAACCGGTCGGCGAGTGTGTAGGCGTCGAAAGCCTGGGCGGTCATGGTCGAGATGGCGACGAGATCGAAATCCAGATCGGGGATGATGTCTTTTTCGAGGTCCGCGATTTCATGGTACGAGAGTTCGATGTCGTTTGGCGTCAGCGCAGCGAGGGTGAGCAGAGAGAGCGAAGGCAGCGAAGCGATGACCTCGGAGCGTTCGACGAATCCGGGGAGGGTGAGCCCAATCTTCATGAGCTCGGCGTCTTGCACGCGGACGCCGGACATGGCGATGAGGGCGATGCGCATTGCGGGCATTACACGGCTCCTTGCAGATACGCACGCAGGGTGATGATCGAGAGCATGACCCCGCCGAGCGTGAGCGCGAGCACAGGGAGGGCAAAGATGGATTTGGCGCGTTTCCATTTTGCTGCGATGAAACAACAGAACGGCATCGCGATCGCGCCGACGATGAAGGCCCATGACATGATCCACCAGATGCCGGTGTGGGTGGTTTCGTGATCGAGCATGGTGGCGGTCAGGGCGACCATGACATTGAGGAACCCGGTGCCGAAGAAGGCGATGTGCCCCAAGCGGGTGAGTCGGCGGGCCCAAGAGTTGTACCCGCCCATGAAGGTCTCTTTGTGGAACCCCATACCGAGGAGTGCGCCGGTGGCGAAGCCCATGGTGATCCAGATCCAGCCGAAGGTGAGGTTGAGCATGTGCGGACTCCAATGTAGTAAATACTAACATAGTATACACTAAGATTGGTGACAACGCAAGGCCTGGTTTCGGAGATTGGTGAATAAGGGGGAATTGGAGAGACCCACCCGATCATGTGCCGTATATTAGGGAGGCGATTGGTCGTCTTGGCGGATCTCGATCTCTTCGATCGTGGTTTTGCGGAGGATGACCTTCTGCCCTGCGATTTCGCCCTCGGCCTGCTCGGCGGTCTTTGCGACCTCTGTTATTGGAGATTGGGTCGGCACTGGCTTGGTCGTCGCATGGAAGAGGTGTCCGAAGAACTGCCCGATGGCGCGGGTGAGCGGGATGTCCTTGGGGTCCTTCATACAGGAACGGTAGAACACGATGAGCGAGAAGACCAAGCGGTGCAGTTGGGCCAAAGGCGAGTTGGATATTGTCTACCACGACCAGGAGTGGGGGGTGCCCAATCGTGATGAGCATCATCTGTTCGAGATGCTGACGCTCGAAGGGGCGCAGGCGGGTTTGAGTTGGTCAACGATCCTTAAAAAGCGCGAGGGGTATCGTAAGTTGTTCAAGAGATTTGATCCCAAGAAGGTCGCCAAGTTCACGCAAGACGACATCGAGCGGCTGATGCTCGATGCGTCGATTGTTCGCAATCGGCTCAAGATTGAATCAACAGTGAACAACGCCAAGGTGATTTTGGAGTTGTACAAGGACGGCGAGACTTTTTCGGAACTGATGTGGTCGTATGTCGATGACACGCCGATCGTGAATCGGTACAAAGCGATGGCGGACCTGCCTGCGCAGACGGAGTTGAGCAAGCAGATTTCCAAGGATCTCAAGAAGCGTGGATTTCGGTTTGTGGGGCCTACGGTTTTGTACGCGATGATGCAGGCGTGCGGGATGGTCAATGACCACACGACCGATTGCTTTCGGCACCAAGAGGTGTGAGTCTTGGTGGGATGGGCTTCTAGCCCGTCTCTTTGTGTTTTTACTCAGAAGAGGACGGGCTGGAAGCCCATCCCACCAGAGAATAGACAGAGAAGGTTAGAGGTCTTCTTTGACGGCTCCGGTGCCGCCTTTGGTGTAGTTGCCGCTTTGGACGCTCTCGATCAGTTTGACGATTCGGTCGGGCGTGAGGTTTTCGTGCAGGTCCTCGTCGATCAGCGCGACGGGTGCGGTGTCGCATGAGCCGATGCATTCGAGTTCGATGAGGGTGAACTTGTTGTCCTCGGTGGTTTCGCCGACATCGATGCCGAGCTTGGCTTTGATGGCTTCGGTGCACGCGGTCGATTCACAGAACTCGCACGCGACGGATCGGCAGACCGAAACCAAGTGCTCGCCCTTTGGTTTTTCCCAGAACTCTTCGTAGAAGGACACGGTGTCGAGGACTTCGGAGGGCGCGATGGTGAGGACCTCGGCGATTTCTTTCATGGATTGCGCGGGGATCCAGCCGTAGTGGTGCTGGACCATGTGCAAGGCTGCGAAGAGGGCGCCCTTGGGCTTCTCGAAGCGTGGGAGGTGCACTTCGCGGATGGTCTTTTCCATCTCGGCGGTGAAGTAGCGGGTCGATCGTGTCTCGATCTGTGTTCCAGCGGAGTCTTTGGTGATCCAGGCCATGGGTGTTCCTTGGGTCGTTGCGTGTCGGGGGCTCGGGGGAATGGTAG
>JAESUL010000040.1 GCA_016763115.1 Phycisphaerales bacterium
CGGTGATGATGGAAGAGGATGTGGTCTCTTCGGCGGGCACGACCTACTGCCTTGATGAAGCCGTGCTGTGTCGATTGATCCGCGAATCCGGGTTCATCCCGGCGCAGCGGGATTCGTTCTACGATGTGATCAAGACGCACGCGGGCGCGGGGTCGCCGGACCTGCTGGTGAAGGATTGGTCCGAGCACCGCACCAAGCGGCTGCATATTGAGACGGTGAAGCCCGAGCCGATGGCGGAGTTGACGGTTGGGGCGAGTGACTAACTCCGCTTATCGGACGGGATTCTCGCATCAGTTGCACACTTTGCTTGCCGATTGCCCTGGCCGGTGTACCTTAAAAGGCAAGAGGAGACTTCACGATGAAAAAATCGGTTTGTTTGTGTGTGCTCGGGCTCGCGGGGATCTCTGGCGTTGCTAGTGGTTCGATCGTCTATTCGGGGCTTGATTTTTCGTTCGAGTACGCCGGCGGAGGCGATACCTCGCTGGCCGAGAACCAGGACCGTATCACGGACACTGTGTGGATCACACGCAACCGGATCCGCGGCATCTTCAACATCGCCCTCGAGCCGACCTACGACGGATTCGGAACCAGCGGCCCGAGCCCGCTTGGAACCATGTGGGCGTTTGGAACCACTGAGAACTACGAATCACTTACCTACACCACATGGGCGGTGCTCGCTGACCGCAACCCTCCGGGGCTTGTTGGGCAGAACCTTGTGGTGTACCTCGAAGATGAGGACAGCTACATGGATCTGCGGTTCACGGTCTGGGGCGCGCGCAGCAGTGTTGGTGCGTTCAGTTATCTGCGTTCCAATGTGCCCGCACCCTCAACAGGGGGCGCACTCGCGCTCGGCGGGGTCATCTTGATGCGTCGCCGTCGATAAAACCAACATCAAGCAGAAGACAGGCCGTTCCTGACGGCTCTCCTTTCAATCTTAATCCGGGTGCCACTACTCGCCCGAAGGGCGCAGTAGTGCTGTACCTGCTCAATAAATGAAGACACTACTGCGCCGAAGACGGCGAGTAGTGGCACCCGATGAAGTCATTGAGGGGCAGCAGGCACAATCGAATATCAGCCGGCGAGTTCGTCGTAGACCGCGTTGATTGCCCGCCCACGGATACCCTCAAACCCGAGCCCCTCCATGAAGGGCCAAGATTTATTGGCAGTCGCCTCTTTCGAGGTGCCCTTATCAATCTCGGCTTGCACCGCTTCGATGAGTTGTTCGAGGTATTCGCTCTGGGCCTTGAGAATAGAGCGATCGCCCACGGGTCCGTGCCCAGGGATGACGATCGTGTCGGCGTCGCACAGTTCGTACCCGCGTTTGGCCGAGTTCACCCAGCCTTTCGTGCTGTACCCCGCGGTCTGGTCAAAGAACGAATGAAGCCCGTTGAACACGACATCGCCCGTGTGCAATACATTGTGCTCGGGGATGTGCACGAACAGATCGTTGTCGGTGTGCCCGGCTCCAAAGTGGTAGAGATCCATCGCCAACTCGCCCGCAGTGATACTCGTCTTCTCGCCGGAGACTCCCGTCTCGGGAACGATGCTCGTTCTTTGCCACTTGGCAGCGGCCCGTTCGGTTCGGATGGCGCTCCTGATGAGTTCGACCGATCCGCCACCCTCGACCGTTTTTTTTGCTTGGCGTGCGCTGGCTTTGACGCTGGAGAACGAATCCTTGATCCTCGGCAATGCGTTTTCGTGCGCATACGAAGCTTCGGCTTTGGGAACGATCGAGCCGTTGCCCCCGGTGTGGTCGCCGTGATGGTGGGTGTTGATGAGGACGACTTTGGCGTCGCCCGGGGCGAAGCCTTGGGCATCGGTGAGCAGTGCCCGCCCGAGGTGGGCAAACTTGGTGTCGATGAGGACCACGGAGTCGGCCGAGGCAACCGTGAGGACATTGCCCCCGGTGCTGGCATCGACCATCGCATGGACGCCCTTGGAAAGTTCGTCCCACGCAAGAATGGGGTCGTCGGCAAGGCGGAACCCGGCCAGTGCACGCGATGGGGTCAGGGCGAGGGCTGACGAGCCGGCAGCGAGCCCGAGGAACCCGATGAAATGGCGCCGGTTGAGTGCGTGCTGTGTGTTCATGGGTGCTCTCCTGCTTGATTGCGCCCTCGATTGGGCTGATAGTAGGGCTGATTCTGTTGGCTGCTGTAGCCTATCATGGTGTCCGACTGCTGTTGCAGTCTGGCAGAAAAAACAACCACCGAGGCGGGCATTGCATTCCGCCCGATCCCCTCTTTTTCGAGATCCATCCCATGAAAGCCAATGAACTCAAGCCCGGCGTCGCTATCAACTTCAACGGCAAACTCTATGTCGTCGCCAAAATCTCGCATGTCAAGCCCGGCAAAGGCCCGGCGTACATCCAGGCCAAGATGCGCGCGGTCGATGGTTCGGGCATGACCGAAAAACGATTCCAAGGCTCGGACACCGTTGACGGCGCGATCCTCGACAAACGCGAGATGGAATACCTCTACGAAGATGGCGCGGGCGGGGGCACCTTTATGGACCTCGAAGACTTTGACCAGGCCGAACTCAGCAAAGACCTGCTCGGCGACACCTTGCTGTACATGGCTCCCAACTCCACCTGCACCGTGCTCTTTCACGAGACCAACCCCGTTGCGATCGAGCTCCCCTCGTCGATGATCGTCACCGTGACCGATACCGCACCGGGCATCAAGGGCGCGACGGCGACCAACCAGCTCAAAGAAGCCCTCTGCGACACCGGGCTGCAGACCCGCGTGCCCCCGTTCATCGCCAACGGTGAGAAAATCAAGGTCTCGACCGAGGACGGGTCGTACATGGCACGCGTCAAAGAAGACTGATGCCAACAAGCCCCCATATCGTGCTGATCGGGCTGCGCGGGTGCGGCAAGTCCACACTCGCAGCGTTGCTCGCAGAACAAGTCGGCATGGCGTTTACCGATCTGGACCGATTGGTCAGCGAGCAGGTGGGCATGGATGGGGCGGGCGCGATTATTGAAACCCACGGCATCGAACGATTCCGCAAAGAAGAAACCATCGCATTGGCATCCGCCCTCGAACAAACCCCCGGCGTGATCGCACTCGGGGGCGGAACCCCCACCGCACCCGGCGCGGCGGATCTGCTGA
>JAESUL010000041.1 GCA_016763115.1 Phycisphaerales bacterium
CCCATGTCGGCGGCGTGATCCTGTTCGACCGCGAGATCGCAACCGACCAACCCAGAAATATCCGATCAATCACCCAACTCGAAAAACTCTGCAAAAATCTAAGGCACGAACTCGGCGATCACCTCATCATCTCCGTCGATCAAGAAGGCGGACAGGTCGCAAGATTGAATCGACGGTCGGGGTTTTCATACACTCTCAGTGCAGCGGCCTTTGCCGAAACCTATAAAAACATTGGCCCAGAGGCTCTTCAAGGCTTCATACTCCAGAAGGCTGCAGATATCGGATGGTTTGGAATCAACCTCAACTTTGCGCCATGTGTTGATCTTGCGATCAACCCCGAGTCATCGATCATCGCCAAAAAAGATCGCTCGTTCTCGGCGGACCCATCGCTGGTGGTTCAATGCGCCGCCACGATTATTGATGCCCATCGCGAACTCGGAGTGCGCTGCTGCATCAAGCATTTCCCCGGTCATGGCTCTGCCCGCGGCGATACACACGAAGGGCTCGTTGACATCACCGACACGCACGAGCCAAAGGAGATCTATCCGTACGCAAAGCTGATCGAGCAGTACGGATCATCACTCGCGGTGATGACCGGGCACCTTGTGCATCGCGCCCGCGATGCGCACAACCCGGCGAGTTTGTCCCGCACGATCACCACCGGATGGCTCCGTGATGAACTCGATTTCACTGGCGTGGTCATCACCGATTCGCTCGATATGGGCGGCGCAGTGGGCCCAGGCGCTGCGGTCCGCGCGATCAATGCCGGTGCGGACATCGCGCTCAATGGCAACAACACCGCCAATGGGTTTGATCCGGGCTTGATCCGGCGATTGCACGCCGAGATTCATCAAGGCGTCGAGCCTGAGAGAATCTACGAATCGTCCAAGCGGATCGCCGATTGGATCCGATAAGCTTGAAAAACAGGTTGTTTTGTGCTGATTGTTCCGTCAATGTCGCGTTTGGGTTGCGGGAATCTAGGCATCGGGTCATCGTGTATGTATGCCCATCACCACCCGTAAAATTTTATCATGTGCTGCCCTTACAATGGTTGTTGTTCTTGGCGGGTGCTCGACCAGCACCCGATCAGCCGGGGCGTGGGCATGGTCGCCCCCGCCGGTGTATCAACCCCAGATCGCAGCCCGCGTCAATCCCGCCAACGCGGTGGTCCAGCCGAATTACGGGTTCCGGGTTGTCCAGGCCAGCGAATATGCACCTGAATATTCACGGCGTGACGAGCAACTCGGCGTGCACTACGGGAATCCGTATGAATCCTGGATGGGCTGGCCCGTCGAGTCTCGCCCGACGCTCGATCAGCAGGGCTCGTACTACACAAGCCGCAATGCGAATCAGTACCGGTATCCACGGGTTCGGCGTGAATATCGACGGACGCACCGCAGCGGATACCAAAGACGACATGTCCGGTAGTTGAACTCGGTCAACAAAGTATCTGTGCAAAAAAGGAACGGGCCGATCCTTTCGGACCGGCCCGGTTCCAACACCAACATGCATCAGTTGTTGTTTAGTCGTAGAGTGCCGCGGTCGGTGGCAGCTCTACGCTGCGAAGATTGAGGGTGGTTTCGATCCGGAAGTTCGACCCGCTCCAACGCCGTTCTGCGTGGAAGATATCGAATGTGTAGGTCTGTCCGTCGTTGAGCCAGTCCAGACGATCAAGATCGAGGAACTGCTGGCGTTTGGGATGCAACCCGCCAAGGTCGATCACGAGACGCCCGTCAATGTACACCCAGACATCATCATCGCCGGTGAACTTGAACACCTGTCCCTCACCGCGTTCATAGGTAAACTCGGTGTTGATCTCGGTGGTGAAGTGGTAGTTGCGGTCCGCGCGGAAATCGCCGTAGAGTTGCCCGTTGATCGGGAAGAACCCGTAGGTCCCGTGCTCTTGGTCAATGGCGGAATCGAAGACATACTGGTTGGTCCCCGGTGTGCGAACAAGCGTGAGAGAGATCGCGGTCGAGAGGTTCCAGCCCTGAACATCGCGGTACCACTGCGAGAAGCTCTCGGCGGTAGTGAACCCATTGCTGCTCGGTCCGTTAGCAAGACTGCCCTCGCTGTCACCGAGGTCCGGGTTGTACATGGCGGGATTAATTCGCCGACCCGCGTTGTCAAAGTACTCGCCTGTAATTCTCATCCCTCGAAGATTTCCCGATGAAATCGGTTTGCGATCATCATCGAGGTATTCGGCGACGAGCCCAACGGTGGTTGTGCCGCCAAAGGTCTCGAAGTCCGGATGCCCGCCCGGCGCACCGTTGTTGTGGGGCTTGAAATCACGGATGATCGCATCGAGTGTGAATGTGTCGGGGAGCGTGTCATCACTTTGGGAAAGCCCAGCAGGTGATGCGGTGGCGTTTTGCGGGATGGCGAGCATCCCGATACCTCCGGCGGCGATGGCTACGAATGCCGCGGCGGTGATGGATTTCATGATTGTACTGTTTGCGTTCTGATGCATAGGTTCCTCCTGAGAGTTGTGTGACTGCCTGGTTACTTACTTATCCACGGATGCAGCAGGAGCACCCGACATCTGTGCCGACACGATGGTCGTGCCGACGGAGAAGAGCATCGAAAGAGCCGACGCCGTGATCGCTGCGATGAGCAACGCTTTCATGAGCCGGTTCTCTCCTGTAGCCGAGGCTGAGAGTTCTTGCTGGTGTTGGTCGACGGTGGTCATTGGTGTACCGTTTCTCTGATGCATGTCCGATCGGTGCGGTTGCCCACCCGGGCTTGGTCCAACTGATCGAACACTTTGAATGTCTATTTCATTGACGACGATGCAAGCGTGCGGGCAAGGAAAAATGGCCATGCCATAACGGGTGTGCCGGTTATACAGAGTGTTTGGGCAAGGCGCATGATCCGCGCGACCTCATTTCGCCCGAAATCAGGAGAAAATCAGGGCATCTGACCGAAAGCAAACAGAGGCGGGTCCGATTACCATGCCCTCACCGTGATACACTCAGGACAGGAGATTCGAGCATGGATGTGTTTGTCATCGAAGGCGGCAGGAAACTCAACGGGCGCGTACGGATCAATGGATCTAAGAACGCAGCCCTCCCACTGATGGCTGCTGTGCTACTCTGCGATCAGCCCATCATCTTTACAGACATCCCCGATCTCTCCGACATCCGCAACATGAAAAAGCTGCTCGCCGAACTCGGAGTCGA
>JAESUL010000042.1 GCA_016763115.1 Phycisphaerales bacterium
GGCATGGGTTGGCACTAAGGGAAGATCACAGGCGGGACGCCTGTGCCACGGGTTTACTTATACCTCTCCCACGGGAAATCTTTGGGGATCAGGTGCTCGCAATCGTTGAGCCAGCCGACGAGGAACTCTTGGGCGTCAACCACGCGCGGGCCGGGGCGATTGAACATCTGGTTACCATCCACAATCGCGACGCGGTGGTTGACCACCGCGGGCAACTCGCGGAACCATGAACAAGTTTCATAGAGCCGATCTGCTTCCATCCGAGATTGTTCCAAAGTCAGTCCGCACGGCGCGATAACCAGATACTCGGGCTTGGAATCGACAAATGTTTGTGGATCAACCGCAATCGAATGCCCGGCGATCCGTTGGGCCTGCTGTGGGCCCGCTGCGGCCCCCGACCCGGGCAATATGACGGTGCGGTTGAGCGGATGCTGCCCTCCAGCGCGTTCGATCAGTTGCACCGTCCAATGCCCAGCGACGAAGATCGGGTCGGTCCATTCCATGAACCCAACGACCGGGCCGTCGATATAGGGATTGATATGTTCCTGTGCCCGGTCCATTCTTTGCTTGAGAGCCACCACCGCATGAACCGCGTTGTCTTCCAATCTGATTGCATTGCCCAGCATGAGCATCTCGTCGAAGATCTCTTCGATGGATTTTGCGCTCAGTTCGATGATTCGAGGTTTGGAGTCCATGGCCTCGACCACGGCCCGGACGGCGTTGGCATCAATCGAACACACCGAGCAGAGGCTCTGCGTGACAATCACATCGGGATCGAGACTTGCAAACCCTTGGGTATCAAGACGATAGAGCGATTCGCCCGAGTTGAGGGCCTGACGGACTTGGGCATCAATCGCCGAGGCGTCGATGCCCGAATCGGGGTCGAAATGGGTCTTCTGGGCGGTGAGGATGGGGACGGATTCGACGCCGGGTGGGTGGTCGCATTCGTGCGAGCGTCCAACGAGCGAATCGAGTGCGCCGATCATGCCCAGCATCTCGGTTCCCGAAGGGATGAGGCTCACGATTCGCATGGAAATGCTCCGAAAAGAGAGAATAGCCCACGGTGTCTACGATCCGTGGTTCAGACAACAGGCGAGGGCTGGTAGGTACGGTACGCCCGTGCCAATCGGGCTTCAGGGAGACAGCGCGTGCAACAACAAATTCGAACCTATATCGGTGCATTCAGTCTTCTCACGCTCCTTGGATCCACGATGGCGCACGCACAGGATGCGGTGAAAAGGGTGAATTTACAGGCAGATCGGATCGATATCCCCGTCGCCGAGCCCACGGTTTCGTTTGGGATGTTCGCCGATCCCATGGAACTGACCACGCTGATCGACTTTGTGGGGTCCTCGCTGGGTATCAATATCGTGGTCAAGGGCTCGCCTACGGGCGAGATCATGTTCAACGCACCCGTCGAGGTGCCCAAGAGCCAACTGATCAACCTGCTCGACGCGATGCTTGAGCAATACGCATTTACTGTTGCACAAGATTCGGTCACTGGTTTTTATATCGTCCAGCCGATCAGCGATGTCCGCCCGACGATGAGCGGCGAGCGCCCTTCGACGCGGATTATCTCGACCCCGAATATCAAGCCCTCGCTCATCGTCCCCGCGTTGACCGCGGCCCTCGGCGGCAACAGTGTCGTCAAGCCCGGGACGGCTGCGGGCGGCGGGCCGATCCTTGCGGTTGATGAACTCGGCGTCCTCATCATCAACGCCCCGCCCCGCGACATCGAGCGCATCGTCGCGATGGTCAATGAACTCATCGAGATCGACAACTCACAGCAGTTCATTCGGCTCGAACTCAAGTACATCTCGGCACCTGTTGCTCGCCAGCGTGCCGTTGGGCTCTCCGGAGGGTCAACCGGCACCCGAACAAGTGGCCCAACGGGCGGCAACAACCGCAACCAGCCTCAGATTGTTGGTGCAGGGTCCACGGGCTCGTCACTCAACAACCTCGCCGAGCGGATCACGGTGGACCCGCAGGGCAACGCGTTGATCTTCAAGGGGACCGAAGAGGAAGCCGACCGTGTGCGGACGATCCTTGCGGTGATTGATGTGCCCAACACGCTCCAGCCGCGCAACTATTTCGCCGGTTCGTCGGTGTCACAGATCGCCGACATCGCATCACGGCGCGGGCTCGGCGAGGTCATCGAGATCGAGGCCCAAACCCAGAACACGCCCAGCCCGTTCACCGGGTTCGGACAACAAAACAACCAGCCCCAGCAGTTCAATCAGCAGCAAACCACCGGCGGCCCGGTTATGGTCGTTGACCCTGCACGCGGCAACATCGTGTACTACGGCACCGAAGAACAGCACGCTCAACTTGCTGCGCTGATGACCGAACTGGGCACCGAGGACGAGCGCATCGTGACGCGCGAGTATGTGCTGAATCATTCGGATGCCGAGACGGTCGCGGACCTGCTTGTCGGGATCATCACCGGGCAGCGTCAGACGGGCGATTCGCCGTTGCTGCCAACGAATAACAACTCCCCACAGCAGAGCGCGATCCTCAACGCCTTCGGCGTGGGCGACGAGGCATCCGGCGTGTTCGACCCCAACAAGGTCTCGGTCATCCCCGACCCGGACAACAACCAAGTCCTCATCCGCGCGCCGATCAAGCAGCAAGACGAGTTGTACAAGATCATCGCCAAACTCGACAAGCGCAAGCAGCAGGTCTACATCGAAGCGATGATCGTCGCGGTGAGTGACAACGAGGATTTCTTGCTCTCGATCGACACCCAGTTCCTTGGGTCCGAGGGCGGGCTGGGAACCAACTTTGGCAACCTCGCTTCACCAGCAGCATTCACTGATCCGCGGACGGTGGCCGCCGGGCTCGGCGGGTTGACCGCGGCATGGATCAAGACCCAGTATGTCCCGATCATTGTCAACGCATCACAGACCAATACAAATGTCCGTATTTTGTCAACGCCTCAACTGCTCGTCAACGACAACCAAGAGGCGGAGATTATCTCGATCGAGGAGCAACCCTTCAATGTCGTCACCCAGGGCAATGCGACGACACAGACCGCGTTCGGCGACTTCGCCGAGGCAGGCACCACCCTGCGGGTCACGCCGTCGATCTCGAAGTCCGGATCGTTGCGGCTCGATTACTTTATTGAGCTCTCCAACTTTACCGCATCCGAGGGTATCGACGGCTCGCCGCCGCCAAGAAACACACGGCGTGTAGAGGGCTCGGTGTCTGTCCCGACAGATGCGACGATCGTGCTCGGCGGGATTGTCGTTGATGACATCCGTGACACGGTCATTAAAATCCCATTTCTCGGCGACATCCCCATCATCGGTGAGGCCTTCAAGCGAACCAGCAAGGTCAACAACAAATCCAAGCTTTATATCTTCTTGACGCCCCGCATTATGACGGACCCAAACTTCAACGATCTCAAACTCTTCTCAGAGGGCCCGCAACGCGACATGGACATCGACCCGCTGACCCCCAAACTGCAGCCCGAGATCATCCGCACGATCCAGACCCACAACCCGGTTCTCCCGGCGGCGCCTTGGGATTCACCAGAGCAAGCCCCGACATCAGACGCATCGCCGGCGATGGGCGAGTCATCCGCGCCGCCGCTCGAGCCCGTGTTCATCGAGGTCACCGAGACTTCGGCATCGGTCGGGGGCACGGACTAACCAATGCCCAAGCGGAATGGATTGATAAAGAGATCGGGCCCACTGCCGCGTGACGACGACGCGGCGCCGGTTGTTGTGGATTCATGGGACGACGCGGCACGCGCCTTCGGAGCAATCCGCGTATCGGGCGAGCAACTCCGCGCGTTTGCGAGCATCCCCGGCTCAGACGACGAGCCCTGGGATGTCATGCTCCAGACATTGGCGATGGACGAGGCGAGCGCACTGAAAATGCTCGCCCACCGCACCGGGCTCGAGTTCATTGGCGAGCCCAAGCTCACCGATTCGGCGTCGCGTTTTTACGATCTGGTCAACCCCGACGATGCACGCGCATCGAGCGTCGCTGCGATTACCTACGAGCGCGGTGCGTTTACCGTCGTGACCTCGCGTCCGATGCAGCCGAGCGTGCCGACGATGCTCGAGGACACGCTCGATGCGCCGATCACGCTGATGCTCTCGACGCGTGGAGCTGTGGCGAGCCTGATCAACCGCGGGTACGAGCAACGCGGCGATCTGGTGACCGAGATCGTCGAGGACATCCCGCTGGATCAGTCCGCGATCGAATCGGCCGCCGGGTCGATCGGCAAGACCAACGACCTGCTCGCCCAAGCCCGCCAGACCCCGGTCATCCGGCTGGTAAACATGATCCTCTTCGAGGCGCTGCGACGCGGCGCGTCCGATGTCCATGTGCACCCGATGGAAGAACGATTGGCGATTCGGCTGCGTATCGACGGGATGCTTGTTGATGCCTTCAGCCCGCCTTTGACGCTTGCCGCTGCGATCAGTTCGCGCCTCAAGGTGATGACCGAACTGGACATCGCCAACCGCCATTCGCCCCAGGACGGGCAGACCACGGTGCGGATCGGGCAGAAGAAGATTGATATCCGCATGTCGGTGATCCCGACGATCTTTGGCGAACGGATCGTGCTGCGATTGCTGGATCAATCCAATCAGGAACTCGATCTTGATGCCGTCGGCATGTCCAAAAAAATGCAGA
>JAESUL010000043.1 GCA_016763115.1 Phycisphaerales bacterium
AAGAGGGTGTTCTTGGGTAGGACAGAGCCATGCGACACAACCTAGGCAGCGGACCCGCCGGGCTGGGGCTCGAGTTCTTCTTCCTCTTCTTCGCACTCTTCTTCTTCGTATTCGTCCTCGGCTTCCTCGCCTTCTTCTTCATCTTCTTCGGTTTCGTACTCTGCGAGTTCTTCGGGGGAGATCGGGTTGCCGTCCTCGTCAACATATTCGTATTCTTCGGCCTCCTCGTCCTCTTCCTCTTCTTCCTCGGCATCCTCATCAGCAACTTCGAGTTCGTCCTCGGGCTCTTCTTCTTCTTCTTCGTATTCGTCCTCGACCTCGTCTTCGGGTTCTTCTTCCTCTTCGTATTCTTGATCTTCTTCGGCCGTTGCATGGACCACGACCGCTGCGGAGGATTCGCCGTCCGCCTCGAAGGGCGCATCGACGGTGTCGCCCTCGTACTCCTCGCCTTGGGAATCTTCGTCTTCGTCGGCAGCTTCTTCGGACTCGAACATCATTTCTTGATGCGGGTCTTGCGGGTCATGTGACCCGCCTTCGGCTTCCTCGGCGACGAGTTGCTTCATCGCTTCCCATTCTTCGATCGAGATCTTGACATCACGAGCGACTGATCCTTTGTGATCGGAAATAATCCCCGCGATGCCCATCAGGTCGATGAGGCGCGATGAGCGGGTGTACCCGATCGCGAGCCGACGCTGCAGGAGTGAGACCGATCCACGCTTGGTTTCCAGCACGATCTCGACCGCGCGATCGAACAGCGGGTCTTCTTGGGCGGCTTTGAGCGAGGCCGACGAGTTGTTGTCCGAGAGGTACAGGCGCTCGTCGTCCGGGTCGCCATTGCTCTTGATCTGCACGAGCGAACGCTCGAAGTTCTGCGTCGAGATGGTCTTGAGGAACTTGACCACCCTGCGGATTTCTTTGTCATCAACCAGCGTGCCTTGGGCTCGGCTGAGCTCGGTGCTCGACGGCGAGAGGTGCAGCATGTCGCCCTGACCGAGCAGCAACTCGCCGCCCTTCTGATCGAGCACGATCCGTGAATCCATGCCCGAAGCGACCTTGAACGCAATCCGGCAGGGCATGTGGGACTTGATCAGCCCCGTCACCACATTGGCCTGCGGACGCTGGGTCGCGAGGATCAGGTGGATACCCACCGCACGCGCCTTCTGGGCGATGCGGATGATCGAGCTCTCGACCTCTTTGTTGGTCATCATCAGGTCGGCGAGTTCGTCGATGATGAACACCATGTAGGGCAGTTTCTTGGGAATTCGGATCGCTTGCTCGTCGGTTTCAATTTCAAGACGCTCTTTGAGCTCGTCCCATTCCAGTTCGTTGTACCCGGTAATATCGCGGCAACCCGCATCGGCGAGCAGCTCGTACCGCTCGTCCATCTTGGTGACCGCCCACTCTAAAATAGCCGCGGCTTTGGGCATCTCGGTGACCACCGGGCACATGAGATGCGGGATGTCCTTGAACTGCGACATCTCGACCATCTTTGGATCGACCAGGATCAGCTTGAGCTCGTTGGGTTTTTTGGTGTACAAGAACGACATGATGATCGTGTTCATGCACACCGATTTGCCCGAGCCGGTGGTGCCGGCGATGAGCATATGGGGCATTTTGGTGAGATCAGAAATCAACGGCTCGCCCGCAGCGTCCTTGCCGAGGAACATTGGGAGTTTCATGTCCTTGAACCGGTCGTGGTTGGACATCAGTTCCTTGAGCCGCACGCGTTCCTTGGTCGGGTTGGGCACCTCGATGCCGATCGTGTCGCGCCCTGCCATGTTGGCGACCACGCGGATGTTGACCGCTTTGAGCGAACGCGCCAGGTCGCTCTCGATCGCGTTGATCTGCGCGACCTTGGTGCCCGGTGCGAGCCGGATGTGGTAGAGCGTGATGGCGGGCCCGGATTCGATGTCCACGACCTCGCCGTTGATCTTGTACTCGGTGAGCGACGATTCCAACGCTTCGGCCTGCCCGCGGACAAGCGATTCGAGGCGTTCGTTGAACCCGATCTCGGGCTCTTCGAGCAGGTCCATCCCCGGGAACCGGTACCCCTTGAGGTCCATCGCGTTCTGGAAGTCGGCCAGGTCGTCGTCGGTGGCGAGTTGCTTGTTGTGCTGGGCGAACCGAACGGGGAGTTTGGCGATCTTGGCTTTGAGGTCCTCGCGGTTGAAGACTTGGGGTGCGCCGGTTTCGTTCTCGTCTTCGATTTCCTCGACGGGCATGGGCACCGGGCGGACGATCCGTTTGGGTTTGCGTTGCTTGGGGGCGGGTTGTTCTGGTTTGACCTCGACGAGTTCGTTGTCGATGTCGTTGGCGCGCATGTACTGGACCGGTTTGGCTTTGCGGAGCATCGAGGCCAGTCCGCTGAGGAGTCCCGAGCCTGCACGACGAGAATGCGTTGATGCGGTGGAGGTCGAGGCGTTGATCCGCGTGGCGGTCTGCCCGGCGATTTCAGACGCCTTGGTGCCCGAATGCGACAACGCGGGGGTCATTTTTTCCCAGATCGCCATCGGCACGGTCCAGAGGTACCGATCGCACGAAACGAGCAACCCGGTCGCGGTAAAGAGCACGATCCAGAGCATCGTGCCGCCCATGGCGAATCTGGGGAGCATCTCGGCGGCCCCGACAAACCCGATGGTCCCGCCAACGAGCCCCGGCAATGCGCCGGCGGTTGGGAAGATCACATTGAGCGCAACGCACACGGCTGTCGTCAAGATCAGCACCCCGAACCCACGCACGATCGGCTGGGTCATTGGGCGGGCGATGATGCGGAGGGTCAGCAGGATGCCGGTGTACACCATGGGGATAGCGATCCCGATGCCGAACACACGCAACAGTGAATAGGCAATATGGGCACCGATGGGCCCGGTCCAGTTGGCGACTTCTGCGTTGTGAGGCCAAACCGCGTGGCTTGGGGCATCGCTGGCGTCAAAGCTGACCAGCCCGGCGAGCAAGAACATCCAGAGAATCCCAAGGGCGATCCACCCGACCCGGGCTGCGAGGACCCGCGATTCCGAGGGCGGATTTTTGCGGTCTTTGACGCGGTAGGGTCGGGACGAGTTTTTCTTGCGTACAGATTGTGCCATATCGGGGCTCTATCGACCAAACCACCCGGATTCCCTCAGATTTCTTCATTCGGCGTTTCTGCCGAGTTGAGGGGTATCCGGTGCCACGCCCACAATGGGGGAGTGGTGCGCACAATACCTTGACTTTGGGTGCTTTGGGGTTGCGGGGGG
>JAESUL010000044.1 GCA_016763115.1 Phycisphaerales bacterium
GCCGTTGCCCGATTCGATCATGACCGACCCCGAATCCGGCCGCCTCGACCCACGCAAATGGTTCAGGGAACCGGACAATCGGTTCGAGCTTGAAATCGGCTCGGGCAAGGGCGCGTTCCTTGTGCAGCAAGCGGATCTTGAACCAGCCACCAACTTCCTCGGCATCGAATGGGCCGGCGAGTTTGCTGCCTACACCGCTGAGCGCATCCGCCGTCGTCAAGAAAACGCCAACACCCACCGCAATGTCCGCGTGATGCACGCCGACGCTGCCCAGTTTCTCCAATGGCGATGCCCGAGCAACATCATCGATGTGCTGCACCTCTACTTCTCTGACCCGTGGCCAAAGAACAAGCACCACAAAAAACGGGTCATCCAGCACCAGACCTTGTTCGACATCTGGCGCTGCCTCAAGCCCGGCGGCGAGCTCCGCGTCGTCACCGACCACAACGATTTATGGGCCTGGGACGAAGCACATTTCGAGCACTGGGCGAGCGACACGAACGCTTCCGAGCCGACCGTCGCCGGCCCAAAGATCCCGCCGGCCCCACCAAAGATCCGCACCTTCCTCGATGCCCGAATGGCACTGCCCTACGAACGCACCGATTTCGCTGCCCCTGAATCCGCCGGCGAAAACGAACTCGTCGGCACCAACTTCGAACGCAAGTTCCGCAAAGAGGGACGGAGTTTTAATGCGGGTGTGCTGCGGAAGAGCAAATAGTGCGAGCCCAACTTGGCCCCTAGTGATGCTGGCTTTACAACACCGTATCTTCCAAAACACGATCCTGATCGAGTTTGGTGACAAGAAGCCCATTGCTCTCGGCATGTTCCCATGCATTTCTGAGCATCTGCCCGTCGATATCAAAGCCTTGTATCATCGAGACAAGCCGACGGTGCATACTCCGGCTTTTCCGCACCTCTGCCACCTTTGCTGTAGCCTCTATCCAATAGGTCCTGACCGCGCCCGTAAGCCACAACAACTCAGCAAAGATCATCGCACGGAATACAAATGGAGCAATCTTTGTCTTGTATACTGCTGGAAACATGAAATCTAACAGTGCAGCAAGAGCCATAAACCCCACAAAAATGCCGACAATACCAAGCACAAAATACAGAAACCTCGTAAGAGATGTCGTACGGATTACAGATCCATCCTTCGGTACAAACTGCTCAAAGTGAGTCGCATAGATCGCTTCAAACAAAATTCGCTGTCGGGCGTTATCGTCAATGAGCCCAACACTTGCATTCCTATAGATATTTGTCATCTGAATCTTTGGATGATCTTGTTCGAGCCACATCACCAGATCGTCTGCAGGGTTTTCTGAGAACTGATCTTGGTGAAAATCATATCCAAAATCACGATCGACCATCATCGCCAAACCGCAAGTATCACATGAAACCACATAGCCATACGGCAATGGTTTACGATGACGGAACCAACGACGCCGCTGAACAAAAACCTGTGATTTCGTAAAACACACTGCATCCTGACAACAAGTGCACACCCATGGCAACTTACCGACAGTCTTCCACGAATATCGCTTCATGACTCATTCTCGCTACGAATCCTAACCGGAATAATTATTACCTTGTGTTGCTCATTCACTTCTCCACCTTCACATCCCGCCACAGCCCCGATGATTTCTGCTGCGCCCCAAGCCCCCACGCACCGGAAACATCAATCCCGTCGAGGTCAATCTGCACCGGGCGTTGCTTGGCGATCCGGATCATCAGCCGGTTGCGGCGTTTGGATATCTTGAAATCCATCCATTCGTCGAGCTTCATCGATTTCACTTCCTTATTGACCAATCGAATCCAGTTGCTCTTCTTGCCGCCTTCGGTGTACTTGCGGTGGAACACGGTGATGCCGAAGGTTGGGCCGAAGGCGACGGAGAGGTAGCCCTCGTCTGACCTACCGAGCAGCACATTGAGTTGCTTCTTCTCGCCATCGAATATTTTCATCGACCCGCTGATCGTCCAGTTGTCTTTTCCGAGTTCATCGCTGTTCCAGCACACCGCGTTGCTCGACGAGAACGCGCTGTGCGCCCATTCATTGCCGGTGATCTGCAGCGATCGGTACAACTCGTCCCATTGCGGCGTGAACCGCTCGATCAACCGGCGAAACGCCATATCAGGGTTGTCGATGCCCGCGTTTGCAATCGCTTCGCTGGTCATCACGGCGACGCGTTGGTCAAAGTCACCCCCGCCACCGAATCGTCGAACCTCGGAGAACACATGCGAGAGCACCCCGATCTCATCGAGCCATGCCACAAACGAGCCACGCAACGCATAGAGCGTGTAGTTGCTTGCGAGTTTCAACTCGCCATCGAGTAGTTTCTCGACGCTGAACACTGGATGATCCGCAAGGTATCTTTGGACCCGGACGATCTCGGTCGATGTCCACGGCGTTTGCTCGATCGTTCCCATCTGTCCCGCGTCGCGCAGCGATTCGCTCGCAAGATACACCGCGAGCCCCTCTGAAAACCAGCCCGGATGTGACCCGTGATTCCGCGTTGCTTGGTAGATGCACAAGTGAACGGTTTCGTGGGCGATCTGGATTTTGGTCTGCAGCGGGATCCCCACGGCGGCAAGCATCTCATGGGGAACCGGGGGCTGGAGAGCGACATGCGCCTCCATCGCGTCGGCGTTGGCAAAGGCCCAGTTCGAGCGGAACTTCCCATCATTGAGCCGTTCGTCGGCCAAGTAATAATCATTGACCAGCAGGTCAATCTCGATCTTGGCCCCGTCGTCGATCGCCCCCAGATCGACCCCGAATAACTCAGAGCATTTCTCCTCCACCGCAGCGACCACCGCGCGGATCTCGTCTTGCTGCGCGGGCGCAAACTCGGAACACAGCACATCAATCGCCCCCGTTGCTACAGGAACCATGCAAACCAACGCCACAACTGCATATTTCAGCATCTCGAATCCTCTCAAATGTATTCACATATGTTAGGTGCCTAAGCGACAGGCTTTGCCTTGAGTTTCTGAATCTTCGCCAGCACTTTGTCACTGTGGATGCGAAATCCCGCGTTGATACGGCCTGCCTGCATTTCTGCACGCGCACGCCGAATCTCTTCGCGGGTTGGATCCACCGGCACCAACGCTTGGGCAAGCCAAGTCCGCACCTGTTTGCGCGGAGAATGCGTCGTGATCCAGTACATATTGGCTATGATGATCGCCCCGATCCCGATCGCCGCCCCGAGCAAGGGCCACCAGTGCCCACTCTGGTGCCACGACATCACGCCCAGCGTGCCCATCGCCACGATCGCGATGAACACCAGCATCCGCACCCAAGGCTTGATCCGCTCGGTTGGTTCCTCGTCATAAATCCGCGCAAACGCATACAGCGTGTGCCGGATCATCTCCTCACGATTCAGGCCCTTGAGATTCCCAGATTGGAGTTCCTCCTCCATCGCCACGCATCCTTCGATCCGGGCGCGGACGATCGGCAAACTTGTCGGTTCATAGGTCCCCGCGCTCTTGGGGTCTGGAAGGATCTCGATCGGGCGTTCCTCGGCCGGTCTTTCAACCTTGCACGCACACACAAAGCAAGTCAACTCATGATGCGGCTGCCCCGATCGCCCGCCATCAAAGCACAGCGTGTATCTTCGGTGCTCTGCCTGGGCAAGGTGGAACCGGCGCTCGCACCGGCAAACGGGGCAAAAATCGGAGGTGACCCCGATCGGGCGGATACACAGCACCGTCGCATTGATCAACGACAAAGGC
>JAESUL010000045.1 GCA_016763115.1 Phycisphaerales bacterium
AAGGCGTTGCCGATCCCCGCGCTGTCGAGCCCGGCGTGCTTGTTGGTGTCCGAGGTGCTCGGCTTGGGCGTGATAAACAAGATCCGTGCGGGCGAAACCCCGAGCTGCGACGACCACCCGAGCCAGTCCACGCCAAGCCGGGCGATCCCGGGCTCGGAAATCATCGGTGCGGGCGATTGTCCGCTCGAAACATGGGCGAGCCGAACAGAGCCCCCCGCGATGAGCCTGCCTCCCTGCGACCAGGTCCAAATAATCAGCCCCTTGAGGGCATCGACGACAATGCACGCGGTGATCGGTGCGCTCGATGCAACAATGCGTTGGGCATCGTGCCCGCCATGGCGATTTGCACCCGGGTCCCATGCCTGGGCGATGGCGTGCCAGAGTGTTGTGATCCGTTCAACCCGGATTCCACGTTCATCGAGTTGGTCGAGCAACAACCGCGCCGGAACATCAGGGGTCGCAATCACCGCGGTGCGTGCACCGACCGAGGTTGGTGATTCGAGCAAGGGCTCGTACGAAATCTCGAGCGGCAGATCCGGGAACCGCTCGGAAACCCCGGTGATCTCGGGCGCGTCAAAGTCATCGGGGTCGCTGTGCTCGCCCTGCTCGATGGTGGCGCTGAGCATCTCGGGGTTTGAGTCCTCTGGCTTGACCCAAGAAATAACCGCGCCGTCGGTGTCGATGCAGAGCACCGCGATGGTTCTCGATTTGCCTGGCCCGGTGCTGAGCCGTTCCTTGATCCACTCGCCTGCTTGGGCGATGGTGTCGAGTGCGTGCTCGGGCCCGGCGTTTGTCGAGGCATCCCACGCTTCGCGTGTGTGCTCTGTGAGCATAGTGATGCCCGCGATCTTGCCGCCTCGGTCGGTTCTTCTGAGATAACAGATTCGATTGCTCAATGGGGCCTTGCTCGGTGATTAGTCGTCGTTGTTGCGGTTCCGGTTTCGTCGGTTATTGAGGTTGCCTCGACGAGTATTGCTCGGGATCGTATTGATTGCGTTTCCTTCTGTCCGGCTCCTCGCCGCATCTTCGAGTTTCTCTCGCCGCCGATCTATTATGCTCTGAGGCATGCCGTCGGGTCGCTCGTTGGATTCCGTCGGAGCCGATGCCGAGTCGATCTCATTGCCGTTGACCATCGAGATCGCTTGCCCTGTCCGTTTGGCGAGGACGATTTTTTCTTCGGTGTCTCCATCAGAGACAACGATGAACTTGGGGTAGATCGCCTTGATGGTCAGGTCGTCGTACCCGTCTTGGCCCGATTGGGCGATCGCGTTCTCGCGGACAATCCGTTGCACCCCATCGATCCGTATAAACGCGGCCTTGCCCTGCCCCTCCTTGATGAACCCGATGTACCGCATCCGCATATCAAGCGTGCCGTTGGTCGGAGCCGTTGTGATTGGGTTTTGAACTCCGGGTATGGGCTCGATAATTTTTTCCTCGGGGGCGTTGTCCACCATGCCCAAACGCTCGGCGAGCGATCCGATCTCGACATTCATCGCCAGCGCACCAACCGGCGCTTTGGTATTGGTGGCGCCTGTGTTGAGGTTGGCCCCGACCAGATCGATCGATGCGCGGGGTTCGATGGATTTGGCGTCCAGCCCGGTGATCCCGAAGGCGACGCCGCCGAGCAGGAGAACCACCGCTCCGCCCTGGGCGATCATCGCTCGGTGCTTGGCTTGTGTTCGGCTCACTGGTGCTGACATACTGACTCCTTGGCATCGACTGGCACAACAATAGCACCGCGATGATTGATCGTGCTTAGAACAGATCGGCTAGATCGGGCTCGGAGCGTTCAACTCCGATGTCTTTCCAGGTGAGAAACGCACCAAGCTCCATCAGATTGCTCCCCTGGCGTCTCCCGGTGTTCAATCGGATGCGGGTGATCCCCCCGTACCGAGAGATAAGCCGATTGCTCGAGACCCCACGCCCGCCTCGGACCTCGACAATCACGGCCCACAGCTCGATATCGGTCGCGAACACCCGCTGCATCATCGCCCGCTGCTCGCTGGTCAACCCGATGGTCCGTGATATCGCGGTCAGATCCGTTCTTCCGAGCCGATCGTTCTGCTGGCGCATCGAGAGGATTTCATTGGCCAGGCTGCTCCCGTTGCCGTCCATGATGGCATTGCACACATTCGTGACGAGCAGTTCGGGGGCCGAAGTGATGCTGATCCCGATCGCCCCAAACGGGCGTGTCATCCTCATGTATTGATTGGGCGAGACATTCCGAGAGAGCCGCCGGAGGATTTCTGATCCATCATTGATCTCGCGTTGTCGGCGTCCGGTGAGGTTGCTCAGCGCGCTGCCCTGCCCATCGCGGAGGAACACCGAGACCACCGAGCCGTCCTCGAGTCGGATATCCATCGCGTGCCCGGTCTCTGGGTCGAGCACATCGAAGAGGTCCCGCCCGTTTTGTTGCCTAAGCCACGCACCGATGGCTTCTTGAAGCCCCCGCCCGGCGTGGTGCTCTTGGCTTGCGCGGATCTGTCGCTGGACAATCAGGTTCTGGGCACTCATCCGTGTCAACGACACCGAAACCACTAGCCCAACCACCACCATCACCAGAATCACCATCGGTAGCGCAAAGCCCCGCGACGAATCGTTCGTTCCACAGTGTAATGAGCAGCGTGGGTGGAGCATCAGTTCTCATCCCTTCCACGGTTCCCATCGCGGATGCTTCCGCCCAGGTCGATATTGGGGTTTGATCCACCCGTGCCCGGGCGGTTGTTGTTGCCACCGGGGCGGTTGTTTCCGCCGCCGGAGCCACCGTCGGTGTTGTCCGTGCCCTCGCCCCCCGCGCCACCGCCGTCTTGTCCATCGTTGGGATCATCGCCGATGACCCAATCGACCTCGAACATCCATGTCGCGTACTGCCCGCCGATCATTTTGACCTCGAACTGGGCGTACGCTGGGAGGTCGAGCATGGTCGAGCCGCGGAACTGGTCGATCATGACATCGCCCTTGAACAACTGCCACCGTGCGCGGTCGATGCCCTGGGCAACCCGGATCGCGCCCGCCAGTCGTGTTCGGATCTGCTCGGTCGATCCCTCGGTGTCACGCATGGGCGAGTACCCTGCATCAAGTGCGTTGCCCTCTGCCGTCAGGATCGGACGCCACCACAACGACCACCCCTCGGCGGGTGTGTTTTCAGTGAGTTGGTCATTGCCAAGATCAGGATCATGCCCGGTCATCAACGCGTAAATACCAGAATCGATCAACCCGTTGCGGAACATAATGTCCTCGCGGGCATCGGTTCGTCGCAGCTCGAATACGCTCCGCATCGCGCCGCCCGTGCCCTCGGGCGATGAAAAATCGAGCGATTCGTCCTGATCGAGCAGCCGAACCCAACCCGCCGACGCCGACGCAAGGCTCATCGCAATCGGAGGCGTGCTCAGTACCACCTCAAAGCGTTGAGGCATCCACCGCTTGGAATCCTCGCCCGCGCTGTGGTCGAGTTCGAGGATAATTCGCTCGCGTGGTTGAGGCTCGGGCTCGCCGTCCTCGTCGGTCTCTTCGACCGTGACGGCAACATTATCGCTCATCTGAAGCGTCAAAAACGCCCGACGCATCGTCAACTGTGTGATGTACAACTCGTTGGAATGCTCGAACCGATTGGCGAACGCCCGGTCCATCCGCCCCGTGGCAGCGAACACCGAGAAACACCCGAGCAGCACCACCGCGCCGATGATCGAGGCGACAACCGTCTCGATCAGCGTGAACCCGTGTTGGCTTGGGCGCGTGTTCATTGTGATCCCTCTGATTCAATGAACTTGTTGACCAAGCGTTCGATCCCGTCGGGCTGATCGAGCAGGGTCTGCAATGAATCGGGGTTCGAGAACGCGAGCGGATCGACGAGCCGGGTGAGCGTGGCGTTGGGGACCGTCGAGATAAACGAACGAGATCCGCCCGAATCCGCGCCGAGCCAGACACGAATGGTCACGAGTTTGATCCGATCGAGGTTGGTTCCTGATCCGATCAGCCCGGTCGCGCTCGCCTGGGCATCGTCGCTGACCTCGATATCGAACTTTACCGAGCGTTCATCGATGGTCCACCGGTACAGATCACGGTCATAGGCGATCGGGAGGGCTTTGGAGGGCAGCGATTCGCTGTCGTCCATGAACTGGAGCATCAATCGGTTGCCCAACTCGGCGGCACCGAGCCGTTGCTCCATCCGGTGTTGCATGGTGCTGAGAAAACTCGTCGCGCTCGCCAGCGTCGCGCCGACCAGCCCGAGGAGCACCACCGCGAGGACCGCCTCGATCAGCGTGAGCCCTCGGCGGGCCTGGTGCTTGCATCGGGATGGAACGCGGGCAGGGGGCATCGGCTAGTTGTTGCTCTTGAGTTTCATGGTCCAGACATCAATGTCGTCGATGGTGCCGAACTCCTTGTCGGCTCCGCTGCTCTTGAGCTCGTACGGGTGCGCCAACCCGGTGCCGGGCGTCGCGGTGTAGTAGTACTTCCGCTCGAAGCTGTCTTCGTCGGACCCCGGTTCCATAAAGTCGGGGATGAGTTGGGCGAGCGAGGTCGGCGCATCGCCGGCGTTCTCGACCATGAAGGTGTTGATCTGGGTTTTGATGACTTGCATGGAGGTCTTGGTTGATTTGACGCGGGCTTTTTTGACCTGCTTGGGCACCGCCACCGCTGCGCCCGCCATCAGGATGCCGAGGATCACGAGCACCGCGGTCAGCTCGATCAGCGAGAAGCCCGGACGGGCGTGTTTCATAGTGTTTCTGGTCTGCATTTCGATTCCTTCTTTTTTCTCTAGTTTCAACGCCCCGGGCCCGGCATTGTTGCACGCCGGCGGCACGATCTGGCTACATCACGGAGTTGGTCAGGCTCATCAGAGGCAGCATAATCCCGAGGATCATCGTGCCCACGATCACAAATAACAAAACAATCAAGAGCGGCTCGAGCACCGCCATCAGTCGCTCGGTGCGTTTGTCGGTTTCGTTCGCGTGGTCCTTGGCGAGCGCATCAAACGCGGATTCAAGGTCCCCCGATTGGTCGGCAGCGATCAAAAGCCGGCGCGTTGCCAGCGGCAACGATTCCACCCGCTCGATCAGTGTCCGAAACAACCCGCCTTCGACGAGTTTGGTCCGCATCTTGCTCAGGTCCTTGTTGAGTTTGGGGTGCCCGATGACCTCGGAACTCACGGCGAGCGCATCGGTCAACGGAATACCCGACTTGGTCATCGAGCCCATCACGGCAAAGAACCGTGTGAGCTCTTGGTGCATCACCACATCGCGGATAAAAATCATGTTGCGGGTCAACGACAACGCGAGTTTCACAACCCCCGAGCGGAACAGCACCATGCCGATGATGATCGCGAGCAATCCAACCGCGAGCAGGACGATGTAGGCGCGGATGAACTCGCCGACCGCCATGAGGATCTTGGTAAACAACGGCAGCGTGATCCCCGATTCGCCCAGCGAGCTGCCGATCGTCGGGATCACGAGCGTGAGCATAATAATCGACGCAGCAAACGCGATGGTCAGCACAATCGCGGGGTAGATCATCAGCGTGGCTGCTTTTCCGGCGACCTCGAGCTGACGCAGGGCAGACTTGGCGAGTTGCTCGCAAGCACCGGCCAGATCGCCTGTTTTTTCGGCTGCCCGGTACACCGAGATCGTCACCGGGTCAAAGCTGCCCACCGCATGGCATGAATCGGCAAAGCTCTTGCCCGAAGAAACCAACTCACGCATCCGCAAGATCCGCCCCTCGTTTGATGGCGGGACCACGGTCGCCGCGACCTCGAGCGCTTCGGTCAACGGGACACCCCGCGAGAGGAGTTGGGCGAGTTGGGCGTTGAGCCTCGCGTGGGCCTTGAGGTTGAGTTCGGGGTTTGAGGTCATCCAACTCGGCAGTTTCCATGTGCGGACGAGGACCTTCTTCTCTTTGCGGAGTGCCTCGGCCAAGGCGCGTTTGGAGCGGGCTGTTTTGAGACCCATCGCCTTGCCGCCGGCGGATTTGTTGGCGAGGTAGAAAAAAGACTGGTTGGTGATGGCGGCTCTGGACATAAATGGTGGTGGGTCCGGTGAGTATATGTTTGTGTACCCGTTGAATCGGCCAAAGGGTCATGAAATGTCCGGTATCGGGGGGCAATTCTCGTCTGTGGGTTGATCGGACAACAACCCCGACGGACAATACCCAACGCATCGACTATTCAACGATTGCACCGTTGCACCGTGTGAGGAGCCTCCATGACCCAGATTTTCCCAGATCCGTCGCCGACCCTTGGCTCCGCCGGAGGCACCATGCGCGGGCTCATCAAGCACCACGCCGGCACAGGGCTCGCTTTTTCGGACGACCGCCCCATCCCGACCCCCGGACCACGCGAGGTCCGCATCAAGGTCAAAAAAGTTGGAATCTGTGGCACCGATCGGCATA
This sequence comes from Phycisphaerales bacterium, assembly GCA_016763115.1. Taxonomy (GTDB): domain Bacteria; phylum Planctomycetota; class Phycisphaerae; order Phycisphaerales; family UBA1924; genus UBA1924. The sequence goes on from JAESUL010000045.1 coordinate 6,385, forward strand.
TCTGGGAATGGGACCAATGGTCCGCCGGGCGGGTCCCCGTCGGGATCATCACCGGGCACGAGTTCGTCGGGCACATCGACACCGTCGGGTCGGC
>JAESUL010000046.1 GCA_016763115.1 Phycisphaerales bacterium
CTGGCCGATGTCACCGACTCGGCCCGACGCTTTGGGTACGACGAATACCTCGTTCAAGCAATCGCCGTCGATGGCATCGAGCTCTGGCTCGTCGAGAACAACGAGACCGGCGTGCGATATGCAATCAACTTCAACGAGTACCTTGTGCTCTTTGGCGATGAGCCCGTGCGGGGCAAGCCGATGCTCGCCGGCGCGACCGGAGGCGTGTCCACCGCGCCCGACCCTCTTGATGAGCCCGATCCAACAGCCGAGGCCCCCGGGCCCGCGAGCGTCCCGCAAGCCCCCGATCACGATCCGAGCAAGGATTTCAAGCCCGCCAGCGATACGCTGGGCGATATTGAACGCGAGTTCAGAAACCCCGAACGCATCGGCGAGCTGGCATTTGATGTCGCCTCGAACCGACCAGCGTTCTCCGAGAACGATGCGGGCGATTACACGCTGATCGCGTATGTCACCGATGGCACCGCTGCCATCGTGATGCGCGAAGGACAGCTCCAGACCCTCGGGTTCTCGTCGGGGGTTATTCAGAACGACGAAGAGCTCAAAGCATTCATGGGCGCAACCACCTTGGTCCGCCAGGGCGAGAGCTGGTCGGAATCTGTTGTCCGGTTCCTCTCTAGCCCCTATATCCGCGGGCTTTTTATCGTCGTGTTCCTTGTTGCGATGTTTGTCGAGATGCTCGCTCCGGGTGTTGGGCTCGGCGGCGGCGTCGCGCTGATCGCGCTCGGGCTGCTGCTTGCCCCGCCGATGATCCTGGGGATGGCCGGGTGGTGGGAAATCATCGCGATCGGTGCTGGTATCGTGCTGTTGCTTATGGAGGCGTTTGTGCTCCCCGGGTTCGGCGTGTTCGGGGTGCTGGGTTTGCTCACGCTCTTCGGCGGGCTCTTGGGCACCTTTATCCCCGCGGGCGGATCGTTCTCCGCGCCGTCCACCCAGCAAGACATGCTCACCGGTGCGACGACCCTGCTGCTCTCACTGGTCACCGCATCCGTGCTCGGGTGGTTGATCGCCAAGAACATGAAGAGCATCCCGATACTCGAATCCATGATCCTCAGCGGTGCAACGGGCGTGAATGCAGACCCCAGTGGGCACACGATCCTCAAGGCCCTCGCGCCCTACGCTGACGATGTGGTGCGGATCGGCGACACCGGCGTGACCACCACCCCGCTGCGCCCGAGCGGGCAGGCCGACATCGAGGGCGAGCTGATGACGGTGTACGCCGGGATCGGGTACATCGAATCGGGCACCGCGGTCCGTGTCACCTCGGTCACCGCGATGCGGGTTGATGTTGAACCGATCGACGGACCGAATGGCGAACAGGAGAACGGCTGATGGAAATGCTCTTGTTCGCAGGTGTCGGGTTGATCGCGCTTGGATTGATGCTGATTTTTATTGAAGCGTTTGTTCCCTCGGGCGGGGTGATCGGGATCGCGGCGGCCCTGTGCGCGATCGCCGGGGTGGTGATCTTGTTCCGCCACAGCACCATGTGGGGGATGATCGGGTCGTTGACCGTGCTCATCCTCGGGCCGATCTCCTTTATTTATGCGATCAATCTTCTGCCCAATACCAAGTATGGTCGAAAGGCGATGGGCCCGGGGGCCGAGGATATTGCCCAGCAACGAGCCGAGCACGAACGCCCCCATACCGAGCAACGCCGGGCCCTGCTCGATTGTCATGGCACCGCGAAAACCGCCCTTCGCCCCGTGGGGATCGTCGAGATCGAGGGCACCCGCCACGACGCGATCGCCCAAGGCGGGATCATCGACGAGGGCACCGCGGTGCGGGTGACGAGTGTCGATGGGCTCCAGATCACGGTGCGGGCGGTTGATTCCGGGACATAAACTGCACGGGCTCGTTTCGTTCGCATATACTGTGACGAAGATAGTTTCACACGAACGGAGATCCCATGAACACCCTTGCTGCGGTTAACTTGGTCTATATCGGAATGGGCATTGTCGCCTTCTTTGCGTTGGTCATCATCTTGATTTTATTCAAGTACTTCGGGCTCTGGTTCCAAGCAAAGGTCTCCAAGGCCGATGTTCGGCTCGTTGATATCGTGCTGATGCGGTTCCGGAAAGTGGACTCGACGATCATCGTCCAGCAGCGGATCTCGGCGGTCAAATCCGGGCTCGATATTACCACCGACATGCTCGAAACCCATTACCTCGCGGGCGGCAACATCATGGTGGTCGTGCGTGCGTTGATCGCTGCCCAGAACGCGCGGATCGAACTGCCCTGGAATGTCGCCACCGCGATTGACCTTGCGGGTCGCGATATTCTTGAAGCCGTCAACACCTCGGTGAACCCCAAGGTGATCGATTGCCCGAATCCATCTTTCGGACGCGCAACAATTGACGCCGTCGCGAAGGATGGCATCCAACTCAAAGCACGCGCTCGTGTGACGGTACGAACCAACATCGCCCAGCTCATCGGTGGCGCCACCGAAGAAACCGTTGTTGCTCGCGTTGGCGAGGGCATCGTTTCGAGCATCGGCTCGGCGGATTCACACAAGGCAGTGCTCGAGAACCCCGATGCGATCTCCAAGTCGGTGATCGCCCGCGGGCTTGATTCGGGCACGGCGTTCGAGATCCTGTCGATTGATATTGCTGATATTGATGTCAGGGTAAACATCGGTGCCAAGCTGCAGGCCGTCCAGGCAGAGGCCGACAAGCACCGCTTCCAGGCCGAGGCAGAAAAACGCCGAGCGATGGCGGTCGCCCAAGAACAAGAGTTCAAGGCCGAGATCCAGAAGAACCAGGCGCTCGTGGTCCTTGCCCAAGCAGAGGTCCCCAAAGCGATGGCCGACGCGTTCCGCGCGGGCAACCTGGGCATCATGGATTACTACAAGATGAAGAACATCCAGGCCGACACCTGGATGCGAGATTCGATCGCCGACGACGAAGTCTAACTCGGCTTCAAGCATTCACCAACATTCACCCAGAGCGGTCGCCCTAGTCGTCGTCCGCTTTTTTCTTGCGCTCAGGGGTAAACAAGATCCGCATCGAGATCTCGATGGTGTTCTTTGGATCATTGGGGGCGTTGGGGTCGAGCTCGAGCAGCCGTTTGCCCTTGGCCCGCCATTGATAAATGGCGGCGAGCAACGGGGAATCCACCTCCACATACCCGGTATCGTGGCGTCTCTTGCGGTCTTTGGAGGTCAGAAAATCGGCGTATTTCACCTTGCCATCGCGACCGAACCGGATGATGACAATCGCGTTCTTTGGATTCGCTGCATTGCGGACCGACCACGGGTACCGCGGCGCTTTGGTGATCAGTTCGAGCCCCTGGGACACGATCGGGCGGTGCATGCGGTCATAGATGATATCGGTCGCCAGCGCGATGGATTCTTTTTCCGAGAGTTCACCCGGCGTGCCCGGTTCGGTCGGCTTGGACTGTTCTTTGGGCTTATCCGGCTCGACCCTCGGCGTTTCGTCCTTGGGCTCGCTCGGTTTGACGGGCTGAGCTTCAACCACCGGGTCCGCTGCTTCGGGCGTGACAACCTCGGCGGGCTTGATCGGATCGGGCTTTGGATTCTCCTCAGCGATCGGTTCGGGGACCACTGTTTCAGACTCGGGAGTTGGCACGATCTCAGGAATATCGATCGGTGCTGCCTGCTCGACAGGCTGGGAAACCTCGGCGGGTTGCGGTGCAACAACCGGAACTTGCTCAGGCTGCGGCTCGGGTTTGGGTTGCTCTTGGGTGACGGGCGTCGACGGTTGAGGCTCGGGCCGGGGGACCGCTCCGGCATCGACCACCAACGCTGCTTGGTCGATGAC
>JAESUL010000047.1 GCA_016763115.1 Phycisphaerales bacterium
CAACAGGGAACACCGATGACTGGATCATTGCGTTGCCGACAAACTCGAGCAAGCCAGGATCGATCATCTTGCGGACGATCTCGTTGTATCGGCGTGCGGCCTCTTCGCGTGGAAGCAGTTTGGCGGTCGCTTCGTCGCCGAGCCCGTCGATGGAGAACGAACGAATCGTCGAACCCTCGGGGACCGGGAGCACGAGCCGAGCCTGCGTGGTGCTCGATCCATTATTGACAACCGTGATCTCGATGTGCGTGCTCGCCAGTGTATCGGTGAGCCGAACATCAACATCGACGGCACTGATTGAAGTGATTACCTGAGTCGTCGATGGACGGATAATCCGCTGAGGCATCAGCATATCAATCTGGACATCTGGAATAATAGCGTCTTGGGCGAACGCGCCGCCCGCGCTCATCACGACAGAGAGGGCCATTGCTTTGAGGATGTTCTTGGCACGCGGTGCTTGGGTCAGGTTCATTGTGGGTCTCCTGGGTGTGTGTTTATGATACGGATTCGGTGTGGTGCGGTTCAGTTAATCGCGGATTCGGACTCAAACTTGATCCCGACACGAGCGCCCTGCTCGACGAGTGCTTCGAGCACTTTCTGGTCGAAGCTGTCCATCGCCGGGCTCGGGTTATGGGCTTTGAGATACGAGGCACGCTCCTTAGCGAGTTGCTTGATCTTTGCGCTCAGTTCATCGCGCTCGGCCTTGCGCTCGTCGATGACTTCTCTCATCTCATCGGTGCTCATCGACCGGAGCTGTTCGGGGAGTTCATCGTTGGGAATCTCGTCAAGTTTCACGCGCTCGTTGATAACATCGTCAACGAGTTCCTGCAACCCAAACACATTGGACCGCCCCGCGTCGCTCAGGTTATACACCGCGCGATCGGCCGCGGCCGAAGGCGCGGCCTTGCCCGAGATGGCGTCGCTCCGCTCGCGCTTACTCTCTTGATAGGCGAAGACTTCAGCGTCGCCATAATCGAGCATGGTCTTGTTAATTTGCGCATCAAGTTTGGCGATTTGCTCATCAAAGGGCGTGCTGACCGCAATGACCCCGCCGCTCTGCTCGATCGCGGCATACATGCCGTTGGCGAGTTGGGCGACCTCCTGCCAAACCACCCTGGTTTCTTCCATCGTTCCGCACTGGATCGTGTTGATATTGATCCCTTGTTCATAGGCTAATCGGCACGATGCCTGGTATTTCACATCGTCGGCGTATCCCATCTTGGGCGGCGCATCGCCGACAAGGTAGATCAGTTTGAGCGCGTTCTCCTCGGTGGTCCACTCGAAGCGTTCGACGGCTTGGAAGAGCGCTTCGTTGACCGACTCGGGCGTATCGCCGCCGCCCTGTGCTTGGTACGCCATCAGATCGGCGTAGACCGTGTCGATGTCGTCGGTGAGTTGGGTAATGGTCGTGACATACTTATCGCCACGATCGCGGTACCCAACAAGCCCCATCCGCACCTTTGGCGACGGATCGGCCATCGCGATCTGGTTGGCGATCGCCCAGATTTTTTCTTTCGCGCCGTCGATCAGCCCGCCCATCGAGCCGGTGGTGTCGAGCACGAACACCACATCAATCGAGGACTGCTGCTCGACCGTCATGACGGTGCCGCAGAACTCGCCATCAGGGATGATCTCGTGCGCAATTTGCGCCGGCGGGCACGCGAGTGCACCAAGTGTGGTTCCTGCGAGTACGGCAAAGAAGGCGGTGGCTGGGATTCTGGTCATGGCTTGGTCTCCTTGTGTGGGGTTGTCGTCACACTAAGGAATACAAGACCAAACGCCCAAAGGCTGTCACGGCTTTGTCACACATCCATCCAGTTTTAATTTGTCACACAAGTGTCACGCTCGGATTCACTGTATCAACGATTCTCAGCGTGAACAGCGTACAATCAGCTTGTTTGGAAGCAGAAAAGAAATGCACCCAGAAACGAACAACGCAACTGCCGTGACATAAAACGCGCCTTCGAGCCCCGTCCCGTTCATCAACGCCTCGCCGATTCCCGTCGGAAGAATCCCGACAAGTCTGGTCACCAACTCGGGCGTGTGCGGCTTGGACGCCAGCCCCCTCTGGATCACCTCGGCGGCCAATGGCCCAACAAACGAGAGCATCCACGCCCCGCCGAGCATCAAACCCGATGCAAGGCTTGTTCTGTGTGGTAAAAGTTTTTGGGCAAGGGTGATGCTCACCGGGATCAACGCCCCGAACCCAACGCCCGTAAAAACCGCAGCGAACATCGTCCACTGCAATGTCGATCCCGGCGCCCATCGTTCGACAAGCGGGATGACCGCAACCGCCAGCGAGCCGACAATCGGGAACACGATGAAGACGAGTTTCTCGAACCTGGCAGCGAGGTAAATCCCGAGCAAGATACCGCCCGCGCCCATCCCGGTCTGCATCGATGCCTGCAGGTACCCGTTGGTCCGCGAGGCCTCGATCCCGATCTGGTCCGCACCCAGCCCGAGCCCCAGCGATTGCACGCGGGCGTAGTGCTCGGCCCACTCGGAAAACAAATACACCAACGCCATGTTGACACTGAACCGGAACACATTGGCCGTGTAAAGCACACGCACCGAGAACCACCGCGCCTTGCGCTCGGCGCGGTCCCACGACACCGTTGTTGCGTGCGCGTCGTGTGTGCGGTGTCCGACCTTGTGAATCGCAATACCAAGCAGAACTGCGAATGCAAGACCCACCGGGATAAACCAACGGATCGCATCGAGCCCGGCGGCGGAATCAATCGTGCCGTCGGGTTGCACGCTCATCATTTTGACAAACCGGGGCGTGAAAATATTGCCCGCGATCCCGCCGAGCATACCAGCAAGGAAGAAATACGCAATCCAGAGCGACCGCCGTGACCCGGCGAGGTGCCCGACTGTCGAAGCAGCGATCGGATGGAACGCACCGATCCCCATCGCGCCGAGGCAGTACAGGACAAGCAACTGATTGAATGTATTGGCAGCCCCAAGGTTGCCAATGCACGCGATGGCGACAATGAACCCGAGTGTCCCGATGCTGCGGTTGTCGTAGCGATCGCTGACCCACGCCACGATCGGCTGGACGGCCCCGCTCGTCACCGCACCGAGCGCGAGCAGCAATGCCTTCTGGTAGGTCTCGAGCCCGAGTTGCACCACAAGCATCGGCAGCAACGAGATCCCAACAAACGAGAACACATCAACAACAAAGTGCGTCCCCACCGTCGTCGAGGCGCGCCAGCGTGCGCCATCAGTGGACGAGTGCTTGGGATCGGTTGACGATGATATGGTGCTCATTGACCAAAGTTGTAGGCACACAGATCTTCGGACAAGGGGGTCCAAATCTGTCTCAAATCATCTGCTCAAGATAATTATCGCGA
>JAESUL010000048.1 GCA_016763115.1 Phycisphaerales bacterium
CCCACAGGACTTCAATACCCCTCATATATCCCGGCACAGTGCCCGGGCCACTCCCGCCGGACCGAAGACTCGGCCCCCCGGCAAGGCCGCTGCATAACGCAGCACCACGGACAACGCTCCGTGGACGGAAGAAAGATCGCCATCCATGGCTACATACACAGGTCCCAAAGTACGCCTCTCCCGTCGTGTCGGCGTCCCCATCGCAGACATCCCCAAGCACACCTCAAAGCGCATGCTCAACGCGCCGGGTATGCACGGCTACCGCGGACGCCGACTCCGCGACTACGGCATCCGCCTCCAAGAAAAACAAAAACTCCGCTACCACTACAACATCCTCGAAAAACAGTTCCGCAACACCATCGAAGAAGCCAAGTCCAAACCCGGCAACTCCGGCGATGTCATGATGCAACTCTTCGAACGCCGACTCGACAATGTCGTAAGGCGCATGGGCGTTGCACGCACCATCTGGGCCGCACGCCAGATGGTCAACCACGGGCACATCCTTATCAATGGCAAAAAAGTTGACATCCCCTCCTTCCGCATCTCCGTCGGCGATGTCATCACCGTCAAAGAGAAAACCCATAAACTCGCACGCGAGAACATGGAATCACTCGGCGGACACGAGGTCCCGGGTTGGATCGCATTCAACCCATCAGAACTCAACGCCAAGGTCATCTCCCTGCCCACCACCGACCAGATCCCCTTTGATGTCAATACCAACCTCATCATCGAATTCTACCGCTAAACGAATCAAGACCTCGCGTCACATCCGGCGCCGAGGATGAGCAACGCGAATCCTCGGGATAACTCCTGCGGATTCGTTTTTTATAGACCCAACCGAACAACCCTGGAAACACCATGCTCAAGTTCATCCGCAAGTTCCAACTCCCCATCCTCGTCGTCGGCGGCTCGCTCCTCATGGTCGTCTTCCTCCTCGAACCCGTCCTCACCAGACTCTCCCCCTCGCAGGCAAATGCCAAAATCGCAACCCTTGCCTCGGGCAAAAAAATCACCGCCGGCGACCGTCAAATGGCGCAGTTCGAGCTCGATGTTCTCAAAAATATCTACCCCCAAATCCTCCAGCCAAGAAACCAAGGAGGCGTAGGGTTCGATCCCGATTCCTCCAAACGCGTCCTCCATTGGATCATGCTCTCCAATCAAGCGATGGACGCCGGGCTCGTAGGCGATGCCGCAGACGGGCGAGCACTCATCGCAGCCGTCGCGGATCAAACGGCCATGTTCAGTATCAGGCAACAGACCCAACAAGGGCTCATCACTCAAGTTGAAGCAGAAACACAGTACCCCATCCTTGTCGCACAGTTCACCACACAACTCAACAACCGTGTCGCCTCCCTGTCCGGCATGGTCCCCAGCATCAACCCCGATGATGTCCTCCGCATCCTCGCCAAAGCACAGGGCATCATGCGGCTCGTCGACCTTTACTACTCGACCCCCGCACTCTCTGATCTGGGCGCACGCAAAGCCGCCCACACCTTCTTTGATGCCATCGCCGTCAACGCCGCAACCATCCCCGCGTCAGTATTCACCAGCACCATCGCCGACCCTACCGAAGAAGAACTCCAGGCATTCTTCGACCTATACAAAGACAAGTTCATCAAGGACACCGAGTTCGCCATCGGGTACCAGCAGCCCACCCGCGTCCGCCTTGCCTACCTCAAGATGGACCGCCAGATGCTCTTCAACGCCGCCAAAATCGACCGCGTCGAACTCGTCAAACTCCATAAAAAGAACACCGACCCCGACAAGGGCGATTTCGCCTCCGCCCGCCCCGCCCTCGAACGCAAGTACCGCGATGACCAAGCAACCAAAATGATGATCGAGGCCGACCGGCTTATCCGGTCGCTCGTCCAGCAGTCCGTCAAGGGACTGCCCTCAACCTCAGGACGATACGAACTCCCCGAAGACTGGGACACCCGCCGACCGCAACTCGAAAAAATCGCCGAGTCGGTCGTCACCGGGCTCAACGAACAGTTCGGCGTCCGTCTGCCAACACTCTCCATCAATGTCTTCGGCTCCGACTGGCTCAACGCTGACCAGATCAACGCCCTCCCCGGTTTCGGAACCGCCACCTACCGCGTTGGGTCCAAGCAGTTCCCTGCGCCACTCATCCCTGCAATGATCAACGCCAAATCAAGCTCCAAAGGACTCATCGTCCAACCCGGACTCCCCCTCGCCGACCCCGCAGCGACCGATGCAGAGGACAACCGCTACTACGCCGTCATCCTCGAAATCAACGAATCCGGACCCTCCCATTCAATCGACGACGCCGGTCGCCAGCGTGTGCTCAAAGACTACAAAGAAATCAAAGCCTACAAAACGCTCATCAACCGCACCGACGAACTCCACACCATCCTCGCCTCCACCGGCGAAGTCTCCGATGCACTCAACGCCGCCATCACTACCGCCGCCGAGGGCACAACAACCCCCAACATCCAGAGCAACATCCTCGTCACCCGCGAAACCGTCAACACCGGGCGCATGGCACGCTTTATCCCCGTCAATCCCGCCATCAACATCCCCGCCTTCCGCGACGCGGTCCTCGACGCGACCGATTCGCTCGACCCCCTCACCAAACCCGATGCCATCGACAACGAATCCCGCGCAATCACGGTCGCGCTGCCCGCATCAAGGTCACTCGCACTCGCCACGATCGTCGCACCGCGTCCGATGACCACCGAGCAGTTCCAAGCCCGCTCGAACCAGGTCCTCTTCACCCAGATCCGCACCGAACTCGCCGATGCCATCGAGAGCAACCCCTTCTCCTTCGATGCCCTCTCGACCCGCCTCGGGCTCGTCGTCCTCAAAGACCTCAAGGATGAAGACTCCTAACCCTTCCGTTCCTAAACCCTCCTCACCCCAAACTATCCGACCAGCACCGTCACCAAGACGGTTGCTTGTCGCTGCCTATTTTCATACAATACAAGGCCCAGCCGACCAATCTCCCGGAGACCCCACCATGACCACCAACACCCCTCCCACCACAACAACCAACTTCTCAGGCCCCGGTATCGACCCCTCCGGCAATATCGACCCCCACGCCGTCACCATCTCCGGGCTCGTCCTCAACCCCCTCTACGCCCCAGATGACCTCCCCGTCTCCCTGCAATACTTCGACCGCGACATCGCCAGCCCCGGGCAATACCCCTACACCCGCGGGCTCTTCCCCCAAGGCTACCGCACACGCCTCTGGACCATGCGCCAGTTCGCCGGCTTCGGCTCAGCCGACGACACCAACGAACGCTTCAAATACATCCTCGCCCAAACCAAAACAAAAACCGCTGCCAACACCGGACTCTCCACCGCCTTCGATCTCCCCACCCTCATGGGCCGCG
>JAESUL010000049.1 GCA_016763115.1 Phycisphaerales bacterium
AAGGATGACTTCCTTGATGTGCTGGGGCGTTCAATGGAGTTGGTCGTGATCGAGGGCAGCGATGAGGCCGTTCAATCGTTTGTGATGCTTGTGCTCGATGAGGATATTGTGTATTCGACCAACGCAAATGCGTGGCAGAACTCGGTCGCTCAGCGCGAGTGGGAGTTGGTCCGTGCGGCGTTGGCGCAGAGTTCCGATGAACTCAGCGTGCAGAACTTCAGCCCCGCGATCGCCGAGAACTTCCGGGCGACGGCGTTCGCAGCGGTGCTCTTGTCGTTGCTGCTGATTCTGATTTATATCTGGGTCCGGTTCGGCTCCGTCCGGTATTCCGCCGCTGCGATTACGGCGTTGACGCACGATGTGCTCGTCGTGATCGGGCTGATCGCGTTGGCCGAGATCATCTATGACAAAGAGGCATTCGCGGGGATAACCAGTTTCTTGATGCTCGAGCCGTTCAAGATCGACCTGAACCTGGTGGCCGCATTGCTGACCATCATCGGGTACTCGCTCAACGATACGATCATCATTATGGACCGCATCCGCGAGGATCGTGGCAAACTGAACTACGCGTCCAAGGCCGTGATCAACTCTGCGATCAACCAAACGGTTTCGCGTACCGTCATCACCTCGGGAACGACGATTCTCGCGGTGGGAATCCTCTACTTTTATGGTGGACCGGGTGTTCATGCGTTTAGTTATGCGTTGCTTTGCGGCGTGGTTGTCGGGACCTATTCGTCGGTCGCTGTCGCGGCACCGATGGTCTGGTCACGCAAGAAGGACCTCGAGCACCAGCGGGCCCTCAAAGCGATCGAGGAAACTGAATCGGTGTAAAGCTTGGGGCGAAGTTGACGCCAGTGTGGTACACTGGGCAGCGAGGGAGCGTTGCGATGGAAGAACGATCATCGAAAATCTTTGTCGGGCTCTGTCTGTTGGTGCTGGTGTGGATCGGTGTCTATTGGATGTGGGAACCCGAGCGCGATGATCGTCCACGGATTACTTTCGCCGCCCAGCCGGAGGTTGCCGTCGATCCTCGAAAAGTAGAACCCGAGCCGGAACCTGAACCGGAGATTGAACCCGAGTTGATTCTCCCTGAGCCTGAAAAGGTAGAGGTGGCGCGGGTGATTACGCATCTTGGTGAGCGGGGGAATCCGGGCGAGTTGATCGCGCCCGAGTTCACCGAGTACACCGTGCTCGATGGCGAGAACATGGGCTCGATCGCTCGCAAAATCTTCGGATCAAGCGAACGCTGGGATGCAATCTCACGCTCGAACCCTCGGGTTGATCCCAAGAAAATCAGGGTCGGGCAGGTTCTTCGCATCCCGGTCGACCCTGATAATGTTCAGGGCAAACTGGTCATCAGCAGCGACACCGAGAGCGAGCGTGAGCGTCCGTCCAAGGTTGTTGAATACTTCATCCAGTCCGGCGATTCGCTTTCGCGGATCGCTGAGCGGTTCTACGGCTCGTCGCGCCACGCCACGATGATCTACGAGTACAACCGCGATGTGCTGTCGAGTATGGACGATATCGGCATCGGGGATCTGCTCAGGCTGCCGCCGTTGGACGAAACAGATGACGACGGCGGGTGATCGCGGGGTCATCGGGGCGTGTACAATCGTGCATGACGACTGACCAACTCTCTTACATTGTGACCGGTGGCGCGGGGTTTATCGGTGCGAACTTGGTCGCCGAGTTGCTCCGGCGGAGCCCAGAGGCGCATATCTACATCGTCGATGATTTTCGTACCGGGTCGTACGCCAACATTGTCGAGGCGTGCGAGCGTGCGGGGGTGGGTGCGTTCACTGGGACGGTGCTCTCCGATTCCGTCGGTGAACTCAACTGGCAACCGGCGTTGCTGGGAATCGAGCCCAAGGCCGTGTTCCACCTCGCGGCGATCACCGATACGCTCGAGTTCGACGAGCAGAAAATGCTCCGGGCGAACACCGAACCGTTTGCCGAGATTTTGGAGTCGTGCATCGAGTGCGATGTGCCGTTGGTGTATGCATCGAGCGCTGCGACCTACGGCTCGCCCGAGCAGCGCAAGCCTTTCGGGCTTGAACTCGCGGGGCAGCCCAATAATGTGTACGGGTTTAGCAAGTGGTTGATGGACGCCGAGGTGTTCCGATTCTTTGCCCAGCGCGAGGCGGCGGGCAAACCGATGCCTCATGTGGTGGGGCTGCGGTACTTCAATGTCTTTGGGCCCGGCGAGTGGCGCAAGGGCAAGATGGCGTCGATGATCTGGCACCTGACCAACCAGGTGCTCGATGGAAAACAGCCCGGGCTGTTCAACTTCGGCGAGCACGAACGCGATCAGGTCTTTGTCGAAGATGTTGTTGCGTGTACGCTCGCGGGTGCAGAGCCGAAGGTGACGCCCGGCGTGTACAACCTCGGCTCGGGGCGGACGACCTCGTTCAATCAGATTGTCGAAGCGATCGGCGAGGCGCTTGGTGTCGATATCGAGCCAAAGTATTTCGAAATGCCCGCGGAGATGGTCCCGACCTACCAGCATTACACCTGTGCTGATATGTCCGCGACTAAATCGGGGCTCAACTGGTCGCCGGCGTGGTCGCCGATGGACGCGATGATCCGGTACGCACGCCAGATCGCGACCGATCGACAGGCATCAAAGACGACCGCAAACGCATAACACTACTCACAACGGAACAGTTGAGAACGGAACAGCAAAGAATGCCTATTAAACGAGTGCTTGTGAGCGGCGGCGCCGGATTCCTCGGCAGCCATCTGTGCGAACGCCTAACCGACGCCGGGCATGATGTGATCTGCCTAGATAATTTTTTTACCTCTCAGAAATCCAATGTCAAGCATTTGTTGCACATGGACAACTTCGAGCTCATCCGCCACGATGTGACGCATCCGATGTGGCTCGAAGTTGATGAGATTTACAACCTCGCGTGCCCTGCTGCGCCCGGGCACTACCAGTACAACCCGATCAAGACCATGAAGACCTCCGTGATGGGCGCGATCAACATGCTCGGGATGGCCAAGCGGTGCGGGGCCAAAATTCTTCAGGCATCCACCAGCGAGGTCTACGGCGATCCGAGCGTTCACCCCCA